>JAQXFM010000066.1 GCA_029250305.1 Candidatus Poseidoniaceae archaeon
TCGCCACCATCTCTTCCAACAACGGATGAGGCGCATATCGATCGTCATTGAAGGAACGTTGTAGGTTGAGCAGAATATCTCTTCGGACATCCAAACCAACAAGATCTGTCAACTTGAGCGGACCCATTGGGTGTTTGTAGCCAAGCACCATGGCCGTATCGATGTCTGCAGCACTTGCCACACCGTCAGCAAGCATGCGAATGGCTTCGTTACCAAGCACAACACCAAGCCGGCTTGTGGCAAAACCTGGCACGTCCTTGACAAGAATAGTGGTCTTGCCCATGGCCACACCAGCAGCTTCTGCAGCAGCAACGGTCGCATCACTTGTCGAGTCATGACGAACCAGTTCCAGTAGTTTCATGATTGGAACGGGGTTGAAGAAATGCATGCCAATCACCTGTTCAGGCCGGGTGGTGGCTGCAGCGATGCCTGCAATGGAAAGCGAGGAGGTGTTGGTGCCAAGAATGGCATGAGCCGGGGCCAAGCGATCAAGGTCGGCAAAGATGCTCTGCTTCAAATCTGGAATTTCAGGAACCGCTTCAATCACCATGTCAGCGTTTCCTACCGCTTCAGCGAGGTCGCCAACAGCGTGGAGTCGAGCGCCCCATTCTGCCTTTTGCTCAGGCGTCGTTTTGCCACGAGCGATGCCTTTGTCCCAAAACGCATCGATTCGGGCCATGCCACGCTCCAAACCTTCTGGGAACGCGTCAAACAGATTGGTTTTCCAGCCTGCTTGAGCACAAACTTGCGCAATTCCTGCACCCATGGTTCCAGCGCCGATGACGGCAACTTCTCGAATCTCCATGCCTCATCCCAAGTGGATGAACTTCATGATGCTTCCTCGCCCGCAGCCTTCTGGCTTTGAGCCAACCACACACCACCAACGATGAGGACAAACGAAAGCAGAAGTGGAACGCCGAGTTTTTCGTCCAACAGCAGCCATCCGCTAAAGATGCCAAATGGAGGTACAAGGTAGACATACAACGCAGCTTTTCCAGCACCAATGGTTCGGATTCCATCGGCGAACCAAACGTACGAGATGACCGTGGAGAACACCGCCAAAAACACGAGAGAAATCCAACCGTCCATGTTCGAGTCAGGCACGCCGACGCTCAGTGTTTCGATCACTGCCGGAGGTGTCAGCAGGATGAGCCCTGCCACAGAGGACCACACGGTCAAGTGAAGCGGTGACAGGGTTGCTTTCGCATCAGGTGCGGGGGTGTTCATGGCACGTTTCATCAGAATGTTGTTGCAAGCCCAAGCAAATGCCGCTGCAGCGATTAGCAAATCACCAAGGGCACGTTCGTCAAGTGGGATATCGACGTTGGGAGAATAGAGGAACAAGATTGTTACGCCGAGGATCCCCAAGGTCAACCCTGTCGCCAGTCGCCAATGGAGGCGCTCGTTCAGGAAAAGAATGGCAAGAAGTGCCGTGAAGAATGGGTTGAAGGTAATCATGAGGGATGCATCGCCTGCTGCTGTGTATTTCATTCCGTAAAGGAAGAAGGCTTGGTACACAACTGTTGAGAAAAAGCCAATCATTGCCACGCGCTTCCATTCCCCTCTCGTTGGGAAAAGCCAGTTATCGGTTGCTTGGAGGTACAACGCAAAACAGCCAACGGCGACGACATACCGAATCCATGCTGCTGTGAACGGTGCCATTTGGTCGGCCAAGACACGTCCTGCGGGCCAACCGAACCCCCAAACGGCAGCGACGAATACGAGTTTAAGATGAACCTTCCAATGGTTCATTCAAACCGCTCCAAACCAAGTTGGAGCATGCGGGATCGAGGCAGACCAATCTCTGGTAAGCCGGCGGCTGGTGCGTACTTCTTCAGCCCCTCTAAACGAGAAACATAGAGCCCGTAGGAGGCCATGTCGTCGGGTCGGTAGGGCGTAGGAACGCCCATTCGAGTGAGGGTCGCGCATGCTGCTTCAGAATAGATGGGGAAGAGGTTGGTGCTAAAATGCATCCATTCGGAAATGCGCTGAGCGTCGATGTTGTCGAGGGTTAGCAGGTGTTCGAGCATTCCAACATCTGGATAATTGGTTGTTCGAAGCGTCATTTCCACTTCATTCGTGATGTCTTCTGGCCAAGCAAAGGGCTGGTGGTTCGACCACTGATCTGCAATCCGAATGTGTTCAAGCGAAGCTTCGGTTTGGATTGAAAACAACGCATTGGCATAGGATTGGTCATCGACGCTGTCAGCGACGAGTGTGGGTAGGGCTTCATAAA
>JAQXFM010000069.1 GCA_029250305.1 Candidatus Poseidoniaceae archaeon
GCATGCCAGAAGGCCCTGAAATCCGTCGTGCAGCGGACCGTCTTGGTAAAGCCCTTATTGGGAAAAAAATCGAACAATGCCGATTGCCCTATGGTACCTTCTCCGGGCGTGAACATTTGATTGAAGATCAGATCGTGGTCGATGTCACAAGTCAAGCCAAAGCAATGCTCATTCGCTTTGAGAATGGATGGACGATGTACAGCCACAATCAACTGTACGGGCGATGGACTGTCAATAAAGTGACCACCGAAAGCAGAATGCGACGCACCCTTCGTGCCGAATTTTGCACAGACAAGCACGCTGTTCGCCTTTGGTCTGCTACCGACATTGATTTGATCCCAACCGCAGAAGAACCACTCCACTCGTTTCTCTCGAAGCTTGGCCCAGATGTTTTGCATGAGGATGTTGACGAAGAAGTGCTGTATCATCAACTCAAATCAAAGAAGTGTTTTCGGAAAAAAGGCGCTACGTTGATGCTCGATCAGCGTAGTTTCGCCGGCTTAGGCAATTATTTGAGATCTGAAATCCTCTTTGCTGCAAACATTCACCCAGACGATCGCCCATGTGACCTTTCAGAACCAGCCCTTCGAACTTGGGCTCAAGCGATTAAACAAGTCACAGTCCAGGCCTACGAAACAGGTGGTGTGACGGTTCCAGCCGATGTCGCAAAGGCAGGCAAACAACGAGGTGAACCTCGACGAACATGGCGCCACTATGCTTTCTGTCGTAACGAACGTCCGTGCCTCAAATGTGGGACGCTCGTGGTGCGGCTGCGTTACGGTGGCCGACGACTCGACCACTGCCCTACGTGCCAATCGCCGCATCGGTGATTCACTGCTCATCAGGGCGAAGGGTGCGGCCATTTGCCAAAGCATCCTGAACCTTGAGGAATGTTTGATGATCAACCTGCTTCATTTCTTCACTCCGTTTTGCTACGTTCCTCAACGCCATTGAAAGGCGAGGATTACCGGCAAATGCATGTGAGTGTCGCTCTAAGTACGCCCAGTACAGCCGTCCGATTGGGCATGTCTTCTTTGGGTGGAACTCGCAAGACTTGCAATGGTTGCTCATTCGATTGATGTAAGCCGAACCTGCGACATATGGCTTGGTCATCATCGCAGAACCGAGAGCAAAGGTTCCCATTCCGAAGACATTTGGTTCGACAACCCAGTCGTATGCATCGATAAACGCTGCGTGAAACCAATCCGTGAGTTCTCTTGGTTGAACATCAAGGAGGTGTGCTATGTTGCTCAACACCATCAACCTTGGAATGTGGTGAGTCCAACCTTCCTCCATCACAGAGGCGACGGATTCATCCAAGCAAGCCAGTCCACTTTCTTGACCCCAGTAAGCCTGAGGCAGTGGGAATGTTTGTTCAAGATGGTTTGGATGAGGTTCGCCATCCAATGGAGCAGCATCGTACCATTGAGCGTCCCTTCGAGCGAGCGATCTGTTGACTTCCAATGTCCGGAAACCATCCGTCACTTCATGAATGTGGTGCACGTATTCTCGCCAGATTAACTGCCGCAAAAATCCCTCTACATTGTTGAGTTCAGCTTTGCTCTTGAGCGCCATTTCGGCCGCTTGGCGTGGCATGACTCGATGGAGGTTGAGAAGAGAAGCGAGGCGAGTGTGGAACAACCCACGGCTTTCAGTCGACATGGCGTCTTCATAGGTTCCAAAATGAGATAAGCAGGACCGTGCGAATTCCATGGAGGCTGCAAGGTCTGCCTCCGATGTGGGAATTTGAGTGAAATCAATGGAACCAGGGTGGTCAGAATACACATCCTCTACCATCGCCTGGACCTCAAGATCAATGCCATCTGGGGCGAAGGCTGGCGGGACGGGCGCAGCAGGATCGCCTCGCCATGGCTTGCGATTCTCCTCATCGAAGCTGTATTTGTCGCCGACCGGTTGTGCGTCAACCATGAGCCAGCCCGTTTCTTTTCGCACCCTTCGATAGAATCGGTCCATGCGGAATGGTGGAGCAGTCCCCACAGTATCGGTGAACCATGAGCGTGGGGTGAGCCAGCCGTTGTGAGGGTGGGAAACCAAATCCCCAGATTCAATGAGAGGCAGGAGTTCCGTTCGAGTTGAGTATTCAGCAAACTCAACACAATGTATGGGTCCGATTTGGTTGGCCAGAACGGTGAGCGTTTCAGCGTATGAGCCTTGAGTCACGAGGTACTCAATTGGGTAACCAGCCTCCTGTGCTTCGAGGGCAAAATGACGTTGATTCGACAAGAGAAGCGCTAACTTCTGTTTGTGGTAAGGTCGGGAGCGACCTTTGGATGCAGACTCTATGAACACAAGCCCAACGGTTCCAATCGTTTGTTCGATTGTTTCGAACAGCGAGAGATTGAGTTGATCGTACGCAACAAACACCCATGAATCAACATTGTACGGACCTGCTTGAATCGAGTTCCCAAATCCCTTTGAGACGGTGCTGGCGTTCAATCTCTTCATTGGCTCAACTCCGGAGATGTGCGTCAACAACACTCGCCACACGTTCAGCGGATTGGAGCGCCCCTTCCACGCTGCCGTGGAGTGTGTGGTCACCACATTCGAATCCATTGAGGCGTGGGGTCGCCTCGAGCAGGCGTTGCGAGCCGACCTCAGGCAGGGCGTGCTCAATGTGTTGCGTTGCGAGCAGGCGCCATTCGGGTGCTTCACTAGGAAACCACTGATTGACTTCGCTTCGCACCGCTGATTCAACAGATTCTGCTGTTGTCAAGCCGAGGGCGTCAGCGCGTTCGCCCACGACTGTAACGGTCACGAGCGAGCGTCCCGTTGGTGCATAACTTGGCTGAACATCTGATGGGACGGCAAGGTGGGCGATGAGCCCGTCATTTTGTTTGACATCTGCGTTGAGGAGCACATGATTCGAAGCAAGAGGCGAATGTTCGGCATCGAAATGCAATGTCCATACGTGTCGCTTTTCAAGATGCTGAGTGCTGTTAAAGGCACGAATCACAGCGTCGAACGAGGTGGCTTCGCCATCAATGTCCACGGTTGTTTCGTCGATCACGGTCACATCGCAATTGAGATGGATGTTTTCGTCGCCAAGCCTCTGAGCGAGTTGTCGAGGCGCAGAAGCGATG
>JAQXFM010000073.1 GCA_029250305.1 Candidatus Poseidoniaceae archaeon
AATCGCTGGTGTGCCCTATGGTTCAGAGGTCACACTTGGGCAAAAACAACTGACACGATTGCCCCCTCGGCTTCCTGAACTTTCGAGAGGCATGCTAAGGAGGGCGCAAACTATTAGCGCAAAAGACGCTGGTTACTTTGTTGCCAAACTCGGCATAGGCTCAGGCGATTCAATTCTCGAAGCGGGACTTGGGAGTGCGGGTCTCTCGATGCACATCGCTCGTGCGCTCGGTGGCTCAGGCGTGCATGTCACGGTCGAACCTCGTTCCGAACACGCGGATGTCGGTCTCAAAAACTTGACACGAGCCCGTCAAAGTTGGACAGAATTTCCAGAGCACCACCATGTCGAAGGCGCAATCGAAGACGTTGTTTCCGAAATCACGCAGCATGTCGAAGCATTCGACGGCATCATCCTTGACTTGCCTCAGCACCCTTCAGCAATTGCTGCGGTCGCACCGCTCTTGGCCGTGGGCGGCCGCATTGCGTGCTATTGTCCTGTAACAAGCCAAGTCGAACATGCTTGGGAGGCTTGCGAACAAGCGGGGCTCAATGTTGAATGGGCAGGTGAACTCATGGAACGACAATGGGGCAAGGCGTCGAAAGGCGGCATGCGTCCAGTCAACGGACCATTTGGTCACACTGCGTTCCTTCTCATCGCTCAACGAACATCGGTTGAGTAAGGTTCACTCGACGACTCGGATCATCGTTTGGCACTTCGGACAAGTGAATCGGAACGGTGCTTCGCTGCCACGAGGGACGCCCAATCGGGCTTCACATGAAGGGCAACTGACCTTTCCGTTTTCCATTCTGCATTCATTGTAACCAAGCGGTTGCTCTTCGGCATCGCTCTCTTCTTCGACCTCTTCTTCGGTTTCAACCACGTCGTCGATGTGTTGAGTCACCTTGCGATTTCGGCGGAGGTACATGACGCTCAGAAGAAGGATGGCGAAGGCCCAACCACCAAGCAGTGTGTTGAGGGTCGTGCTCTGATCCAATTGGAGTCCAAGTGGGAGTGTGACGCCTTGCGGAGGTTCTGCAGGGCCTGCGATGGAGATGCTGAATTGGTCCGATTCCTCGGACCCAGTGGTGGTTGTCAAGACAATCTCATAGGTTGCTTTGAGCACGATGTTGGCCGTTTCGTCGTTCTCAATGTTGGAGGTATATGTGAGCATGAATTCTGTTGATGCGAATGGGGCAAGGTCGAAGGTGTTCACCGCACTTTCGTCAATGATGCGTGTCCATTGACCAATCAGCATGCCGCTCCCTTCGCCGTTGTAGGTGAGCACGCCGTTCACTTGGGTGTTGGCTAAGTTGGTAACGGTCACTACAACGCTTGTACCGCCCGAGTATGGGACCTTGTAAGCGGAGGCATCCGTCGTAATGTCGAGTACATTTCCGTTTGAGTACGTTGGTTCGACTGTATAAATTTCAGAGTAGGTTTCGACATAGTCACTGCGAGATGTGCTCGTAACTCGGAACTCTAAGTTTGCAAGACCGGATTGTGCAGACTCATCAATAGTACATGACCAAGGGACCGCAGAAGAAGACGCACCAGCTTCAAGTTCAAACATCGTGGTTACGCCACAGTCCATACTGACGGTGGTCAGCAGCAATTCATCGTACGCTGTTCCCGTGTTTTTCACAACAACAGTACCGCGAATGATGTCGCCTGGCTGGGCTTCGTCGACATCGGCAATCACGGTAATTTCAGCGCCAGCCACTTGTGGACGAACCGTCACATTCAGGTGGTCTGTAGCGGAAGGGTCATTGCTCGAAGTTGCATGGAGTGTGATCGTAACACCGTTGGCAGTTGCGCCCGTCATGACTTCTCGAACATCGATGACAACGGTGCTGGTTGCTCCAGATGCGAGCGAAACCGAGGTGGTCGAAAGAGAAGAGGTGAACCATGTTGAGTCAGATGAATCCGACAAACTAAGTTGCACAACATCAGTTGTGGTGCCGAAGTTCGTGACATCGACAAGGATGGAGGCATTGTTTGACGGCCCGGCTACAACTTGGGTGCTTGTGCTTGATAGAAGAACGGAATACCTGTCTTGAATTTGCAAATCCACTTGTTTAACGGCAGATGCACCCGTTCCACCAAAGCCGAATTCGAGTGGATGTGTGCCTGGTTCAGCGTTTGTATTGAGCGTGATGTTCAGGTACACTTGCGAAGTTTCACCTACGCCGAGCATGAGCGATGAATGGCTGATCTCTGCGGTGGCAGATGCTGGTAGGCCGGTCATGGAGGCGACCAGAATGACATCACGTGTGCCGGTGTTGCTAAGCGTGAATGCTGTGGACGAGGTCGTACCAGGTTGCATCACAATTCGACCATCAATGGGTCCTGCCAAGGTAATTTCTGATGTGGCGAGCACTTCGATGTCAACAGATGCTTCAGACACGATACCGCTTCGAGTAACACTGAATGCTTGAACATACATGCCGACGGCGCCCTCTTCCGCTGTTGTTTCCACATCCCATGTTCCGCTCTCTCCGGCGGGGATGGAGATGTCAGTTGTCGAGGTAAGTACGGTGTTGAGGCCCTCCGTGTTGTTAATCTGGAGGTTGAACGTCCGGGTTTCGCTTCCGTTGTTCTGCAAGCGCATGGTGTAGGTTTGTGGGGTGCCAGGTTCCACATCGATCTGTGCATTGGTGGCTATGAGTTCGAAATCAACCAGCTCATCGACGGCGATGGTGAACGATTCTGCACCGCTCACTAAGGCGCTGGTTCCTTCGAGGGTAGAGCCTTCGAAGTGGAATTCACATGAATCTGCGATGGTCGCAGTTGCGGGTACGTCAACTTGTATGGTCACATCAACGGATGCATCAGGCAGGAGTGCGTGGCTTACAGGGTCTGGTAGAGCAAAGGCACATGGGCCACTGAGTGCTTCAACATTCCAGTCATAGTCTGCTTCTGCATTCCCAGTGTTTGTCACCGAAACAGTCGTGTTGGTTGTCATACCGGGCAGGAATTCCGAATCTTGGTCGAGGAAGGCGATGCTCAGGCTGTGATCTTCATCGACATGCACCACCAACAGGGTGGAGGTGCTGAGGTTTCCTTGAGTGGATGCTGCAAACAGTCTGAATCCGTAATAATCAGGCGCTACATCTGCAGGGACAGTGATGTCGAGTGTGGCTTGTTGGGTCGCACCTGCGGCCATGTTGTCGAGTTGATCATCGCTCCATTGAACATTCCATCCAGCAGGGATTCCGCCGCCAAGGCCGCGTGCTGATGAAGTGGCTGTGATGGTTTGTGACCACGGGTAGTCGATGTGGGATGTTGCGTTAAACACAGTGTCTGCAGCTGCTTGTTGCAATTGCAGTTTCACGGTTGCGTTGATGTTGATCGTGTCGTTCGAGCCGACTGGGGAGTCACCTGTCATTGTTGCATAGAGCACACATGCTGAAAGATAACTTCCTTCCAAGGAAGGGTGGCTCCCGTCTGCATCATAGAGATCATAAAACAGGTTTCCGCTTTGAGTTGGGTCGGAACCGCTGTCCTCCACGGCATCGTGGATGGTTTTGAATGCGAGACCGACTGGTGCAATCCAAACTGTATTTCCTGCAGCACTGATGTTTTCAGCGTAGTAGGTGTATCCGTCAGCCAATCGCTCTTGCATAATGGTGTAGTTTTGATTGATGCTGTATTGGTGCCATTGAGGTCCAGATTCTCCGCTTCGGCGTCCCCATGTCATGAACAGAACGGTTTCGGAACCTTCTGCCGCAACTTCGGTGCTGATGTTCACTGCACCGTTCATACTCGCTTGCCAAAACGTATCGGTTGTGGGCAGGGACGGGACTTGACTCTGATCTTGGAGAACAACATAATCCCAATCGATGTTTGGGTCGCGAAGCGTGGTATTGGAAATGTGCAAGGAGGTGTTAATGTCGTCCCAATGTCCTGAAAGCATCTTTCCACCAGGTGTTATTGAATCTGCGTTGACAACGCCCAATGATTCCATCAAACTGGCAAGGTTGTTGTATCCTGTGTAGCTGTTTCCATACATCAAGAGGTTCGAGAGGACGGTGATGTTGCTGCTTCCATTGCCACCGGTTCCGTTCCCAGTTCCCGTGCCATTACCGCCGGTTCCGTTGCCAGTTCCAGTGCCATTACCGCCGGTTCCGTTGCCAGTTCCCGTGCCATTTCCGCCGGTTCCGTTTCCAGTTCCATTGCCATTGCCACCGGTTCCGTTGCCAGTTCCAGTGCCATTGCCACCGGTTCCGTTCCCGGTTGAGTTGGAGCCTTGGTTCGACCACCATGTGACCAAATCAGGTTCGAATTCGACGTCAAGAAGCAACGTGTCTTCTACCGAGCCAGCGTTTGTTACATCGACACTGAAGGAGGATTGTGCACCAGCCTCCATCGAAGCCAGCGATGATCCCATCGTGTCGAAACTGATGAGCGGGGCGTACGATGGTGCGACGCTGACATACACTGTGATGATGGAAGTGATGTTCTGAGTTGGCTCAGTCACATGAATGTTGAACGAACCACTGTCTGCAGGTACGGCTCCGACGGAGAGTTGAACCACAATCGTGGTGTTCTTGCTCCATGTTGGGAAAATGTCCTCGACGACGGGTTCGGTCGCAGTGATTGACCAAAGCGATGAGAGCACGCCTGTGTCGGTGGAAACATTGTAGGATCGGATTGAGGATCCATTGTTTTCGATTGTCAGCGTAACATTGCTTGATTGCCCAGGTTCGAGCACCACATGGTGCGCATCGACATCGAGCAAAATTGCACTGTGCGCTGATGCAGGCACCGCCAACGGCGAAAGGCTTGCCAAGAGCAAAACAAGAACAAAGGCCACAGCACGAGCGGGACGAGATGACATAAGACCAAGTTAGGCCACCCTTCACTACCACTTGAGTGAATCGGCCCTACGGGCCGTGTGACAGGCGGATTTATTTGGCCGAAATCACTGCTCACTTGAGGAGGGCAAGTCGGGCATCATCGAGTGCTTCCCAAGGGAAGGAACCGTCTGCACCTGGGGCTCGGCCAAAGTGGCCGCCCGCAGCAGTCGTTGAATAAATCGGCTTGAGTAAATCGAGGTCGTTCGCAATCGCACCCGGGCGGAAATCAAAGGCGTTTTTGACACGCTTCGAGATCTCTCGAGGGGTCAGTTCTGAGGTGCCAAAAGTTTCGACACGAACGCTCACAGGTTCAGCAACTCCAATCACGTAGGCGAGTTGGATTTCGCAACGGTCTGCTAACCCTGCTGCAACAACGTGCTTGGCAGCCCATCGAGCGGCGTACGCTGCAGAGCGGTCCACCTTCGAGGGGTCTTTTCCAGAGAAGGCTCCGCCGCCGTGTCGTCCCATTCCCCCATACGTATCAACGATGATTTTCCGACCGGTGAGGCCAGCATCGGCGTAGGGACCCCCGGGGTCTGCGAATCGCCCGGTTCCGTTGACCACAAGAATACAGTCATCATCGAGCAGTTCAGAGGGGATGGCATAATCAACCACATGTCGGCGAACTTCGCTTTGGACATGGGCGAGTTCTGCTTCGATTGAACCTCCAAATTGGTCCTTGAGGGCTTTGTCGTGTTGAATGGCAATAATGACGGTGTGAACTCGGGACACATTTCCTTGATCGTCATATTCGACGGTCACTTGTGATTTTCCATCCGGTCGTGCCCATGGGAGAATTCCTTGCTCCCGGACGGCGGTGAGCCGGCGTGTGAGTCGTTGTGACAGTGCTGCTGCAAGGGGGAAGAACCGTCCGTGGAGGTCTTCGTATGCCTCTGTTTCTGTGCATGCATATCCAAACATAAGTCCTTGATCGCCTGCTCCTTGAGAGAGGCCGTCTTTGTTGACGCCTTGAGCGATGTTGGAGGATTGTGTTGTGATGTGAACCTGAACCTCCGTCCATTCGGATGATGCGGCGTCCATGCCAATGGCGTGATTGTTGTACCCTACATCGACAGCAGCTTTTCGAGCGATGGATTCGTAATCAGGTGCTTCCCCATTAAGCGAAACTTCACCAGCGAGAACGATTAGACCAATGTTTTCCTTTCCCTTCACGCATGTTTCAACGGCCACACGGGCGTTTGAATCGACGGCAAGGCATGCATCGACAATCGCATCAGAAATGGTGTCGCAGAGCTTGTCAGGGTGGCCGCGAGTCACGGATTCGGATGAGAACAGGTCATCAGTCATGAGTGCCCGCCTCGACCGCGGATATATGAATGCAGCGCTTAATCGCCATCAGCGATATTCCTATTGGGAATAATTATTGTGTTTATGCCCCATCGAGGTGTGAGAGTTGCTGAAAGTTCGAACGAATGGTTGATGTTCTCGACCCGCTGCCATCGTATCATGACCACCTGGGTACCAACCTCATATCGAACGCACACTTTGGGCCAAATTCAAGCGCTTGGAGCGGATTTGGTTGACCAAGAAGTTACGGTCGCAGGTTTCATGGAAGCCAACCGTGGAAAGGGCGCCATTTGTTTTGTCGATCTCCGTGATGGCACTGGAATCACACAAATTTTCCTCAAAAAAGACAACATCGGTGAGGAGTCGCTCGACATGGTTCAGCGCATGACCCGTGAATCCACCCTTCAATTCACAGGCACCGTCTCGCAAAAGCGACCACCTAAGGCCAAGGAAGGCGAACCTACCCCCCCACCGGCGTACGAAGTGGTTGCCAGCTCAGTTGTTGTCATTGCTCGAGCAGAAGCACCGCTCCCATTGGGCGTCACCGACACAGTTCATGTCGCCTTAGACACTCGGCTCGACAACCGATTTTTGGACCTTCGCCGTGCACAAGTGAATGCGATGTTCAAACTCCGGGGCAAAGTGTTGCAATACGGTAGAGAGGCCCTCATCTCAGAAGGTTTCTTTGAAACTCACACTCCTAAGATCGTCGCAACAGCGACAGAAGGTGGAACTGATTTGTTCCCCATGATGTACTTCGACACGCCTGCCTTCCTGAACCAGTCTCCCCAACTGTTCAAGCAGTTGTGCATGTCTGGTGGCCTTGAACGAGTGTTCGAAGTTGGACCTGCTTTCCGAGCAGAAAAGCACGACACATATCGGCATCTCAACGAATTCATCTCGTTCGATATTGAATGCTCCTGGGCGAACGACGAAGACGTCATGGGTGTGTTGGAGCGAATGATCCATCACATTTGGGTCTCGGTCTCGACAGATCCTGAATCCATTGCTCACATTGACACCATCAATGAATACCGAGCCACTCAAGACGAAGAGCCAATCGAAGTGATTGTACCTGAATTGCCATTCCCTCGCCTGTCATATTGTGACGCGATTGCAACCATCAAGGCCAAAGGTGGCTCGATTGAATGGGGCGACGACATTGATGCTGAGAACTCCGATTTGTTAGCAGAAGATTTGCCACAATTTTACTTCCTACCTCAGTGGCCAATGGACCTCAAACCGTTCTACATCCACCATGTAGAGGGCGAGGATGGAAGCACTGGAAAACAACTCAGCCGTGGTTTCGATCTTAACTTTGGTCGCGACGAACTCACTTCAGGTGGTCAGCGAGAGCACCGCATGGATGTCTTGATTGAGAACCTCAAGGGCATGGATCTTGATCCTGAAGAGTTTGAATTCTACGTCGCTGGATTCCGTCATGGCGTCCCGCCACACGCTGGATGGGGTCTTGGTGTTGAACGGATTCTCATGAAGTTGACCGGTGCTAAGAACGTCCGAGAAACAGTGTTGTTCCCTCGTGACCGACGCCGAGTCAGCCCCTGATGTTGAAGCAGAAGCGTTCATCAACCGCCTCACTGAGCCGGGGATATGCACGAACTAATCTATTTCGCATCCCCGGGCTACGCAGAACCAACTCGATTTTGTTTGGAGATCTCGGAAGTTCCTTGGAAAAACACAGTGGTGGATTGGGACGGCTATCAGGCGCTCAAAGATAGCGGGGATTTACCTTGGGGATACCTCCCAATTCTCAAGACGCCTCAGGGTACCATCGCTGAATCGAATGCATTGATGCGATACGCTGCAGCACTCGCTGGAATCGAACCTGAGGATCTCTTTGTTCGAGGGAAAGTGGACGAAATTCTCGACTTGATTCAAGGATGGCGCGCCGACTTCACTCCGACCTTCTACATCGATGATCTCGATGAGAAAATTGCGGCAAGGAAAGCTTTGTTTGCCAAAGGTGCCAAAATTGACCTCGGCCTCAAAGATCTTGAATCGCTGATTGAAGCATCCACAACCGGTTGGATTGCTGATACAGAAGACATGACGCTCGCAGATGTCAAAGCGTTCCTCAATACATTCATGATGTTCTCAGGACAATTTGATGGCATCGAAAAGTCCATGCTCAAGCCATACCCTGCATTGCTCAAATACCACGATTTTGTTGCCAATGACGCCCGTGTCAAAGCCTACTACGACGGAGAGGATGAGATTCGTTGGGTGTTCAAGCCAGACGCATTTTCGGATGCCTGAACTCAAAGAAGGTCTTCGGGTTCGTCTCGTGATGTGAAACGAGCGATGCTGCCATCGCTTGAGAGTACGAACTTGGCAAAGTTCCAACGGATGTCGCCGGTGTATCCTCCCGCATCGCTTGATGCAGAGAGCGTTTGGAAGAGTGGGGCTGCTGCTTCACCTTTGACATTGACTTTCGCCATGAGAGGGAATGTTACCTGGAATGTCGAGGCAGTGAATTCGCAGATCTCCTCATGTGTCCCCGGTTCTTGAGCACCGTATTGGTTGCATGGGAAGCCAACAACTGTGACACCGTCTTGTTGTGAAAGCGTCTGGAGGCCGGCATATTGACGCGTGAATCCGCATGCGCTTGCAACGTTCACTACAATCCAAGTGTTTGTGTTCTCTCCACCAAGGTTTCGCAAGGTGGTCATCGTTCCGTTCATATCTTCAAATTCAATGTCCAGTGGGTTGGTCATAGGCGCTCCTGCGGCTCTCCTGTCTTCAACTCTTGTAGGGTTCAAGGCAAGGGTGATAGGGAAGGGGTGTCCAAAGGCGACCATGGGCGTTGACCGGATGCAATGGGGCGCTGAGTCTTGGCAATTTGCTGATTTGCACATGCCAGACGACCCATCTCCGTTTGAGAACGCATCTGGCGTTCCTTGTATCATGCTCATACATGGTGGCTTTTGGAAATCCGCATGGACAAGTGAATTGATGCGTCCAATTGGGGATGACTTGGCCGAGGCGGGCATTGCTGCGTGGAACATTGAATTCAAGGGATGGAGTGATGGTGACGAAGGTGTCTGGATGGACACCCTTTCCGATGTCATGCGTGCATGGGGTCAACTTGCGTTGCTTCCCGGCATTGACATCACTCGTTCGATGATCATGGGCCACTCTGCTGGCGGCCATTTGGCGTTGATGCTGGCTGCGAAAGCAGAACGAAGGCCATGGTTGACCATCGCCCAAGCACCCATCACCGATTTAATTGGGGCTGACAGCGCCAAACTCTCTGATGAGGGGGATGCTGTGCGCCGCTGGATTGGTTCTGCACCGAATGAATCGCCTGATGTATGGCGACAACTCAATCCAGTTGACCACCCAGCCGATGTATCGATTCTGCTTGTTCACGGAGAAACCGATGTCGATGTGCCAAAGAATCAATCAGAAACATACGCTCGTGTCATGAAGGCCAAAGGTGTTGAAGTGCAAAAGTTGTGGTTGCCTGGCGACCATTACTCCGTCATCGATGTGGCGAGTGATGACTGGCTCGTCCAACTCAACGCCATTATTGACTGGCTTTGAATCATCATCCGAAGACCTATGAGAAGGCACCCGTTGGGGTGTGCATGGACCTCCTTGGTACTGACTTCCCATATGCTTCAAACGCCTTACAAGGAAAGCATGCGCTTGTGTGCGGTGCAAGCAAAGGAATCGGCCGAGCCACAGCAATGATGATGGCTAAAGCAGGTGCGAATGTGACTGTTTGCGCACGAAACGCAGCATCACTTTCAGAACTTTGTGACGAACTGTCCGGCCTCGGCGGAGGTGAACACGCAAGCCTTGTCTTAGACCTCGAAGACCAGACTGCCATCCAGTCCTCCATCCCCGTTCTCCTTTCACAGCGTGGTGCTGTTCACATTCTCGTCAACAACGCTGCGGGTCCACCAGGTGGACCCTTGCTTGGAAACACTTTGAACGACTTCGATGCACCGTTCAGGCGCCATCTTCACGCAGCTCACACCCTCACACAACTGATTGTTCCAGGCATGGAAGACGCAGGCTACGGTCGAATCATCCAAATCATTTCGACCTCGGTCAAAGAACCAATCCCAAACATTGGCCTCTCTAATACACTCCGCGGCGCCATGGCTTCGTGGGCAAAGTCACTCTCTCGCGAATTGGCACCGTGCATTACGATCAACAACGTGCTGCCCGGTTTTACCGACACAGACAGATTGGGTTCCCTCGCCGCCTCAATACAAGAGCGAACTGGAAAATCACTCGATGAAGTCCAATCCGGTTGGTTGAATCAAGTGCCAATCGAACGCTTGATCAATCCTTTGGAAACTGCATCCGCTCTCACCTTCTTGGCGCTCCCTGCATCGGGTGGCATCCGTGGCGTGAGTCTTGCCGTTGATGGTGGACGCTTGCGCAGCATCTAATCAGCGAAGGATGTCAAACCAGACCGGATAGTGGTCGGATACATTGCTGCTATCGAACACCATGTCAATGCCCCAGTTTGAGGTGAGCCGGCCACTCAAGTCGCCGTTGGTGAGAATTCTGTCGTACGCACACGCACTTTGAGCCACCGTTGTATCTGCGTCATTGCCAACCAACCATGTGTAGTTGCCTCCGGCGAGCGCTGAGTTGGAAAGGTCCTGCTCTGATGCATAACTGCAATCTGCGTTGAAATCACCTAAGATCACCAAGTCCTCTTCATTGGGGGTGGCTTCCATGTATTCGCTCGCAACAACGCCCAATGCGTTGATTTCCTCGACAGCCGCAGCAGGCTTGGTGTGGACTGTAATCAGGCTCAAGTCAAAGAGGGTTTGATTTCCGTTGATGTCCAAAAGAGTGAACCGACCTTGGAACGGCTCCCGTTGAAAATAATCGTTTTCGCTGTCGTTGTACAGGCTTCCGTTCCCAATGGCTTCGAACACTGCGGTGTTGTAGTAGAACGCATACTGCTCTTGCGAGGAGCG
>JAQXFM010000086.1 GCA_029250305.1 Candidatus Poseidoniaceae archaeon
CATCCAATGCGAGTTCGATTCGGGTCTTCGGATGAGGACTTTTTGTCTTAGGGTCCACAGCTTGGACGTGGATTTGGTGGATGATTTGTTGCCGCATCCTTGCTACCATCGCCTTACGTTGGTTGGTGGTAAGTTGTATGCTTCCTTTTGAGAGAATTGTTGTTGCAATCGTGCGGATGTCTTGCGTGCCAAATGTGTTCTCGATGGCGTCTTCAGTGGGCCGTTCACCGCCACGTGCGTCGTGGAAGACCTCATCCATTGCTAGGAACGCATTGATGTCGACAGCGTTTGGGTCGGCCTTGAATGCGTCAACCAATTCTGGATCGACCAAGACTTCGTAGCGTTTTCCGCCCTTTTCCATTCGTGCAAGCACGGCCTTGTCTAAACTCACCATTTCTTGTCCCTCAACTCGCACAGGCTGTGCCAGCCTTTCATGCTGATGGTTGAACTTCAGTCTTCAAGTGGTTTCAAGCGGTCGATTTGCTTGTTCACTTCAGCACGGTCTAAGACACGGTATCCGTTGTCATCGATCACGGTTACTTCAACAGCTTCCCTGTTGAGTTCGGTGTCGTTTGCCGTTCTGAGTGCTTCAAGGCCGAGTTTCATGGCGGCGTTGAGTGTGAGTCCGCTCTTCCAGTTGGATTCGAAGTGCTCAATCACTGTGTTGCGGCCGCTGCCAATGGCACCAGCGTGATAGGATTGGTAGGCACCGCTTGGGTCGGTCTCGTAGAGGTGAATGCCGTTGTCATCAACGCCACCAATGAGGAGAGCGGTTCCGAACGGACGGGATCCGCCGTATTGGGTGAAGGATTGCTTGAAGTCACAGAGTTTCTTGACCAAGACGTCGACAGGGATGGTGTCGGCATATGTGATTCGGTTTACTTGGGATTCGACACGAGCACGAGCCACAAGTTGGCGTGCATCCGCTACAAGTCCAGATGTTGCAACACCGATGTGGTTGTCGATTTTGAACATCTTTTCGATGGATTCTGGGATAATCAGTCGGCTCACGATTCGCTTGTCGCAAACGAGCACAACACCGTCTCGGAACTTGAGTCCGGCGGTCGTGGTTCCACGCTTCACAGATTCTCGTGCGTATTCAACTTGGAACAATCGTCCATCTGGGCTAAAGGTCGTAATGCCGTGGTCATATCCTCTTCCGCTTGGTTGCATAGTAATTGCCTCATCTTTCTCGTTGTATCGACGCTTTATGAGGATGCGGGTAAAAGTGGATGAACCCACATCATTCAATTCGGTCGCTAACAGGTCAAAGAGAACGCCACCTCATATGAACCCTCACACGATTCTTCACCCCTAACCTCATGTGGAGACACTGGATGGGAGATTCGTGCGAGTCGCAGTCCTCTCCTCTGGCGGAAAAGATTCCGCTGCAGCATGGTGGTGGGCTCAGTGCAAAGGTTGGGATGTTGTCGCCCTCGTAACGGTGAACATCACCGGTGAGGACTCTTGGATGTTCCAATTACCGGGCACCCATCTTGTTGAGCATCAAGCGACCATCGCTCAAATTCCGTGGATTCAAGTGGATACGCCAGGTGTGCAAGAGGAAGAAATATCAGATTTAGAACACGCTTTGGCCACCCTTGACATTGATGGGATCGTCAGCGGAGCCCTCCGCTCGGACTACCAAAAATCGAGACTTGAACGCATGTCACAACGTTTGGACATTCGGAGTTGGACGCCCCTTTGGCATCAAAGCAGCCTTGAACACATGAGGGGTTTGGTCAGCAATGGGTTCGAGGTCATGATTACATCTGTCAGCTGTGAAGGCTTGGATGCTTCATGGCTCGGAACTGTTCTAACGAATGAATCGCTTGCATTGTTGGAGCAAAAATCGCTCGAGTACAGGTTTAACGTCGATGGTGAGGGGGGCGAATACGAAACCTTGGTCATCGGCGGCCCTCATCTGCCCGGACGCCTCGAAGTTCAAGGCGAAGTTGCATGGCAAGGGACGCGTGGAACCTTCGAATTCACCGAAGTCAAACCCGTCTTTACACAATAAGTCTCAATTGATCGCTGCTCGAGCGAGGGCGACACATTCGTCAACGAGTTCTCCAGAGACGCCAATGTGGTTCGCTGGATCAAACATTGCTTCGAGTTCTTCTGCACTGAACGCAGCGGAAATTGCTGGCGTTCGACTGCATACATCGATGAGTTCCTCTTTGTTAGCGACGGCTGCGAAGGATGCCTCTCGTAGAATCTCGTGCGCTTCGTCTCGAGGGATGCCGTGTTCAACAAGATCGATCATGACTTTTTCAGCCATAACGAGGCCTCGTTGCGACTTGATGTTCTCAAGGCAACGTTCTGCATCGACCCACATGTTCGTCAGAACATCGCGTGTCTTTGCGATGACATCTTCGCACAATGCTGATCCGTGGGAGAGCGTAAATCGCTCGCTGCTGGAGTTTGCAAGGTCGCGCTCGTGCCATAGCAGGGCGTTTTCGTAGGTTGGAATAATCATCGAGCGGACAATTCGGGCCAAACCTGATGCATTTTCGGATTTGATTGGATTCTTCTTGTGCGCCATTGTGGAGGAACCCACTTGCTTCTCGATGTCGAAGCCTTCACCTGCTTCTTGGATTTCAGAGCGCTGGAGGTTTCGAACTTCCTGCAGGATTTTCTCGCATGTGGCGGCGATGTTTGCAAGCCATGAGACATACTCGATGTATCTGTCCCGTCCGACCACTTGTGTCGTTGCAAGTGGCACACCAAGGCCGAGGTGGGTGAGGATCAGGCGTTGTAGTTCACGGGCATTCTCACCTTGAGCGGCACCGGTGCCGACAGCGCCAAGGAATTTACCGACAGCAATGCGAGGTGTTGCTTCATCGAGTCGAATGAGTTGCCTTCGCAATTCGTCAAGCCAAACAGCTGCCTTGAGACCAAATGTGATCGGAACCGCTGCCTGACCGTGCGTCCGGCCGAGCATCACAGTGTCACGCTCTCGCTCAGCAACATCGGCGCACACGCCGATGAGGAGGCAAAGTTGTTCCCGTAGCATCACAATGCTGTCACGCAATTGGAGTGCAACCGCTGTGTCGACGATGTCGTTGGATGTCGCGCCGAGGTGGATGCACCATCCAGCATCCCCGGCAGCTTCAGCCATGGCCTTGGTAAGTGCCATGATGTCGTGTCGAGTTTCTGCTTCAATTTCTGAGACTCGTTCCTTGGTCACAGATGTGGGGTTGGCAATGGATGCGACAATGTCGTAGTCCGCTTGGGAGACTCGGCCGAGTTGCATGTGAGCCCAAATGAGTGCACGTTCAACTTCCAGTTGGCGTTCGTGGCGACCGACTTCGGACCAAATGTGTTTGAATTCTTGGCAGCCGTACCTGTAGTCGAGCGGGCAGAAGGACATGGTTGAAGGCTCACGCCTCGATTCATCAACATTGCCATGCCAATCTATGGCCGCAGTCTCTGAAAATGTGCCTAAAAAGCGATGTTTGGTCATTATTTTGCATCAGGGCGCATGGCAGTCCGAATCAAAATTACAGAGGCACCAGTGGCCAATACGAAAAAGATCCCAACATAATTTGAGATGTTGTACCACATGAGTGCGACCCCGACAAGGGAGCCATAGCCGGCAACTTGGCAGAGAGCAGAAGCCTTTGCTAGCCGTAGTAAGTGCGATTCGCTCAATGTTCCATTGTGCTCGAGGACATAGGTGTAGATCAAAAAATAGATGCCTTGGAACGGAATAGCTGCTGCAATAATGGTGAGCGCAACTTCACGAACTGCGCTGTAGTTTCTCTCTTGCTCAATCCCTTGGAACAGCATGAATGCGGTGTTCGTTCCGAGAAGTGCTGCCATGATGGTCCATCGCTTATCCTGAGAGGAAGTACGACTCTCGACATTGACAGATGGTTCATCCATTGAGGGCTGGATGTGAGGTTCATGGTTTGATACTTGCCGTTGGCGATAAGGTATCAATCGGTTTTCAGGGGCTTACCCCGTTCACCGTTCAAGCTGATGCAACAATTTTGATGATGATGCCAGTGATGCCTGCCACAATCAACAAGAGAACCATCATGGCTACTGGGCCGTATTGATTCTTATCACCGACAGCGGTTCCAAAGAAACCGTCACGTGAAATGGCTTCTGCAAAGGAATCAACCTCATTGAATTCGGGGAGGGGTCGTCGTGGAATCCGTTCGCCTTCTCGGACCACCAAGTCGTCGCTCATGGTTCGTGGTTGGGCCGGTAGGGCATGAAGGTTGCTCTCTTCTGGCCCATCGGAAGTATCTTGCACGGCGGGCACAAGGACACTTCATGCCTCGAGTCATCTTTCCATTTGAGTCGGCTCATGTTCACTTGGCTGTCGAAGGCAGCACTGGCGGCACCACGCTTGGCTTGCACATGGCGGCCGATGCCATTCGAGATGGTGGTCGCGTCCTATGGGCATCACCTGATATGCCAGATGGAGTTCGTTTTGGGCAGTTATTTGAGCATCTATCTCTTGCCGATTCATCAAAATTCCATGCCATGAATCTTGTCGGCAATCTGAGTCAAGCGGTTGATGTATTGGTTGAAACATCAACTGCACTTCCAAGCGTTCGTTTGATCGTCTTGGATGATTGGTGCGCCCACAGTGGCCGAATCCCCGTCGATCGAATCAACGACATGAGCAATCTTGCCTCGTCACTTGGCGATGACATCAGCCTCCTCCTGATCTCAAAAGCGGGCATCAATGCTGGCGATTCACAATCCGATTTAACCGTCCGTGGTAAGGACAAAATGCAGCAGGCGGGTTTTCAAATATGGACCCTGACTCGAAAGCACGACGGTCCAAAACGAACGGTCACGATCAAGGATCAAATCATTGAGTGCAGAATCGATGATGAAGGATTTGTCGAGCCTTAATCCTCGTCACCGTCATCTTCACCGAGCAACTCGGCCATCTCGTCGAGTGCGTCTTCGTCCGGTTCATCAAATTGTGTTGGGTCTTTTGCCCCACCCTCAAGTGTATCTTCTCCAGCGATTTTTGGTGCGTTTGCCTCGAGCATGTCTGCCCTGTTTTCGCCTGCTTTTCGTGCGATGAACCAAGCCATTGCTGCGAAAAGAACAATCAAAACAACATATGCGATTGTACGAGTGGTTTGTTCATCGGCCATGATGTGAGGACGGACAACGGGCTTTTAGCCGTTACCCGGATTTACTGGGTTTCCATTGCGATACCATCCTAGGGGTCGAGCGAGGTGGCGCCGAGCATCGACGGGTGGTTCGACCCACGCATGCGTTTCGAGTTGACGATTGACCTCAATCCAAGCATCTGGATGGCGTGCTTTACAGGTAGGGCAACGAACGCCTTGGCCAGTTCCCATTGATTTCATCGTACGCTGACATTCACTGCATGTCGGCCTCACTCGCATCGGCACGGCATGGCGTAGGCTCAACTTTTCGATGTGAATCACCCCAGGCATCGGTTCCAGTCCAAACGCAGCAATGCGGTCGCCCGGATGGAGGGCTTGGGCTAACAATTTGACGTTTCCACTCTGAGCGAACGCCAACCAGTCTCCATGGTCTGTTCGGATTTTCGTCGTGCCCCGATTAAGGACTTCGATGGATTGTACAGTTGATTCGAGGACCTCATTCAGGTGGTCATCGCTCGCTTGGTTTGTTGCAAACACCCTCATTCCAATGGTCGGTTCAGTTAAGGCGGCCGAAGACAATGCACTTGCTGCGCTCGATGCATCAGCTTGTGTTTTTGCTCGAACACCAAACAAGACAGGGCAGGTGCCACGAGGTGAAATCAAACTCCGTTCTGTCCTTGGATCTCGACTCATGAAGGTTTCATCATTCTGAGCAACCTCAGCCAGGGTCTGTTCGCATACCGAACGCGCTTTCGAAGACCATTGGGCTTGTTCACGCCATGCAATCGCTTCCCATGTGATTGAATGCATCGGCCAAACAACTGCTGCAATTGCGCCAATGCACCCTTGACCGCCCCATGACCGAGTTGGCTTGGGTGCCTCCTCAATGGATACATGACGTTGGACTGTGTCGAAGTAGAATGATGCCTCATCAGGTTTTTCATCAAACCACACCATCCCCGGGTCAGTGGGCGATTGTTCCCGGTCATGGTCAGAATCCCCGACGCCTCCCTTGAGTGGCTGGAGGTGTTCATTCCAAAATTCATCGAGGAAAGTCAGCAACGTCTGTTCGTTATTTGTTGTCAGTTCGACAGCCACCGCTGCGTTGCCACGGGTGCGTTGTTGTGCAAATGGCCACAATCGGACGAGGGATGGAATCGAGGCTTCAACGTCATCAGGAAGCGATTCAAGTAAGCAATGCAGTGTGTAGGTCGTACAGCCATCACTCACGGTGTCTGTATCATCCAAGCCCAGCCAACCCATGTGTTCACCTCATTGGGTCAAAGGGATCGCCCCGGTCTCGATGGTCCAGCACCCTGTCCACAACACTTGCAACTCCAAGGTTCCAATTTACCTTGAAACAGCGCAGTCCTTGTGCCCAACCGGCGCCCATGTCGCTGTTCCGGTCACCAATCATAGCATCCAGTTCGTGGCTTGGTTGAATTTTCTCATCCCACCAGTGAACTTTCTTACCGGCATCAATTTCGATGATGCTTCTTTCCTCTTTCGGGGGACTGTGCCGGAACATTTGTTCGCCAAGCCTGATCATGCCTGGCATCGGTTTGCGGCATTGGCAACGATCACGGTGGCGGTGTGGGCAGACAAGCACGGCATCGAAATGAGCGTCACTGTCGACATCGAGCAACATACTTCGCATGGCATCATGGATCTGGTGGATTCGATCCACACCCCACAACCCTCGCATGATGGGTGACTGGTTGGTCACAATACAAATTTTGTACCCTGCTCTTCGCAACGACCCAATTGATGCTGCGACGTCAGGAAGCAACACGAGTTCATCTGGAGCGTTGATGTAGTTCGGGCTGCCAACATTCAACACACCATCGCGGTCGATGAAGGCAATGCCACCATGGTCGGGTGCATCGTTAGGTAACGGACGTGGTGTCCACTGAACGACAACCCCCCGCATGGTTGGCCCTAGACCCCTCATTTGAAGGCGTTTTGCGTGCGGATGGGTTTGGTTGAAATGTTACGCCGGTATGGAAGAGCCATGCTGGTGTCTGACGAGGTGAGTTCAGTCATCGGTGCGGTGGGTCTGATTGCCCTCGCCCTTTCATGGCACAAGAGGGGTGACTCGCCGGTACGACTTTCCCAGACCGGATGGATTGGCGTCGGTCTCTATTTCTTCAATGATACATTCACCTACATGGAACACGAAGATCTCATTCTGACCTTGTTTTCCGCAATGACCCTCCCGATGGCGATCGGCATGGCGATGTGGGAGGGACGTGCAGAGGATGACAAAAGTAAGGCATCACTCACATGGGCAAGAGGCGCTGTGGCATACGCTGGTGGTCCATACCTTCTGATTGCCCATGTTCCATGGCTGAGTGTGCTTGCGATCTGGTTCGTTGCTGGTCAAGCAGCGTTCTTCCTGCGGTTCTCCGGAGGCGATAACGTCGTTATGGGTGAGACCTGGGTGAACACAGCTGAGGGTCAAGTCAGTTGGACTGAATTTGAGGGGAACCGCTGGTTCATGGGGTCATCATCTGAGGAATATTTGTTTCAGACGGAGTTGCTTCTTGCTGATGGGACACCCATTGGAATTAACTTCGTCCTTGCGTGTACTGCGCTCCAATCGATGGTGATTTTTATTGGCGCTATTGCTGTTTTAGACATTGACTTGCGACGTCGATGCAGGGTGCTGTTCCTTACTGTCCCCTTGATTCACATTCTCAATTTATTCAGGAATGCTGGGCTGATTTGGCTCCATACAACCTATGTCGAATGGACACTGTTAGGCATGTCTGTCTTTGAATTCGGACACAGCTATGTCGCACGGTTTGTGTCGCTCTTTGCAATGTTCATCATGGCCCTGATCATGTTTGATCTCTTGCCTGAACTGCATCGTCACATCGTGCGGTTGCTAAAGCCACTCGGGCTCTTACAGCCAAAGAAGCGTTCGAATTAGCGCTGATACCAACCTTCTGTCGGTGAGGCTCGAGTCCACATTGTGCCACTTCCTGCAGGGTATTCGAGTATCTCAGCACCCGTTGCATCTAACATTCCCATTAGTTGTTGAGGTGGTGCTGCCACAGGGGCCTCGCTGCTTTCAAGCAAATCAGTAAATGCGTCCATCGATGGAAGGTTTGTGATAAGGCTTGGTTGTTGAGGGAACACATCAGCACTCTGGGTGGGTATCCCTTGCTCATACATCTCATTGACGGATGGTGTTGGCTGACTCGCCATTGGATCTGCTTCTTCCAGGCCGAGCATTTGAGATGCGATGTCTTGC
>JAQXFM010000124.1 GCA_029250305.1 Candidatus Poseidoniaceae archaeon
GCTTCACCCCTGGATTGCCGTTTTGGACTTCAAGAGTATGTATCCTTCAATCATGATTGGTCACAATATTTGCTACACCACTCGAATTGACCCCGTGCAAACAGATCAGCCAACTGAAGAGGCACTTGTTCACACCGCGCCCACTGGTGCTCGGTTTAGGCACCAATCGGAACGAAAGGGATTGGTTCCTGCTTTGTTGGAAGATCTCATGGCCCAACGCGATGAGCACAAGGCAGCACTCAAGGAAGCGAAAACCAATGGTGAGGACACGAAGGAAGCGTTCCACGATTCAATGCAGTACGCTGTGAAAATTCTCATGAATTCGTTTTATGGCGTCTTTGCAAGTGGCTTCTACCGGTTCACGCATCGGGACCTCGGTTCATCGATCACAGCATGGGCGCGTCACAACATCAAGGCCATTATTGCCCAACTCGATGCGGAAGGTCACGAGGTCGTGTACTCCGATACCGATTCAATTTTTGTTCGATCCCCAGTTCCAAGCAGCGCGCCTTCTTCGATGAAAGAAGAGGACATCCAGGCTGCCAAAGATGGGAAACCCGAGGCAGTGGCTCACATGGAAGCGTGGGAGGCAGCGAAGCAGGACATGATCCGATTTGGCCTTGAGGTGGCTGAGCGTTACAGCAGGGATTCTGCTGTGCTTGAGTTCGAAAAGGGCCTGTCGGTTTTCTTCAGCCACGGGGCGAAAAAGCGGTATGTTGGCCAAGTGGTCTACCCAAGCGAAGAGATGCTGATTCGTGGCTATGAAACCCAACGAACCGATTCATTCGCCTACCTCACGACGACGATGAAACGGATGTTTGGCCATGCACTCGCCGATGAGGGCGATGCGCTCGTGCGCTATGCACTCGCTCAAGTCCAGTCCCTCCGTCGATGTGAAGTTCCAGCAACGTCTCTGATTTTGGCAAAGTCCTGCAAGGGTCGAATGGGGAGCAATGGGGTGGTTGACTTCACCAAAGATTACGCCAATCCAGATAGCATGGCTCAAGTCCGAGTCGCAAAGGCAAGAATCGCACTTGGCCTTGGCTTTACTTCAGGAATGAAAGTCTCGTACATCGTAACCGATGCAAGCCAACGACCAATGCGAGTTCAACCCTGGCTGGAAACCGAAGAAAACGGCGGCGTGGACGCATACGATGGTCAATTCTACGCAGAGCGACTCGCAGCCGCCCTTGGCCGGATTACCGAAGCATTCGGATGGACTGCGAAGGAACTCGTCGCTGGCAACAAGCAAACTTCATTATTTTCTTTCTAATTTGACTGAAATGGAGGAAGGCCTTTTCATGAGGGCGTCCCACAGATGCACCATGAAGTCAACTCCAGTGCCTTGGGCTTTCGTTGCCCTCATGCTTCTGTCAAGCCTTTCAGGATGTATTTTTGAAGATACGAACTCGTCGGGGGGCGAAGACGTTCTGGCTGTCTTCAATTACTCCCCAAGTTCGAACATTCGGACTGGAGATGTGGTTTCCTTTGACGCCTCTTCTTCGACCCCGAGCGGCGGCATCACTTATCGATGGGATTTCGACGCTGATGCATCCGCCGACGCAACCGGTCGATCTGCTGAGTGGTCCTTTGCTGCAGCCGGCACTTACACGGTCGAACTCACCGTTTCTGACGGCTCGAAATCTTCTACGCAAACCAAAGATGTCACTGTTGCAGATGCCACAGCCGCCCCTCCAACTGCAGAAATCACCCAATATGCAAGCGATGAAGATTGCAACAATGAGGACATTGACGAGTCGACCCACATCGTAGTTTGGATTTGTGAAATGGACAAGTCAATGACCGATCGGGACATTTCTGAAACGACAACCATCGAGCTTGATGCCAGTGATTCGGACGCAGGTGACTCCTCTCAGTACATCACGACATGGAACTGGGATCTGAATGCCGAGGTGGATTCAGACAACGATGGTGATTTTGAAAACGACGCTGATCTCACCGGCGAAACCATCGATTGGAACAACGTCGAACCTGGCGAATATGAACTCCATCTCAACATCGAGAACAGTGCCGGAATGACCGATTCGGACTCAATTAAGGTCTATGTCTCCTATGCTGGTCAATGGAGTGACTTCGAATTGGGAGGCAACACTTCCGGAAGCGCTGTGACCCTCGATTTCGATGTGAACGTCGTTTACGACAAAGACAACGGCAACACAATCCGAAAGATGGTCGGTGAACTCACCTATCCAAAGATCGACGGCGATTGCACCAACATCGGCACCAACAATTGCCGAGCGAAACTCGACATCTATGCCTTCAACGAAGAAGACGAAGAGGCAAGCAACACCTCAGAGACCGGTCTCGATCAGCGGTCGGATGGGAGCGATTGCGATGAAGACGAACACGACTGTGTGTTCCTCACGCTCTCCTCGTACATGTTCACGGACACTGAATCCACCTACGATGACGGCGAGTGGACCATGCAAATTCGAAACGAGAAAATCAACGATTTACAGGTTGAATCGTTCATTATTCGCTTGCATTACAAGTGAGCAGAACTGCGCTCTTCCTTCCATCCGATGAGAAGAGGTTTAGAGCCACCCACCCGAGCCCTCAGCATGCGCAGAACCCGCATTGTCGCGACCATTGGCCCGGCAAGTTCCGGAGAAAAAGTCCTCAAGTCGTTGCTTGAGGCAGGTGTTGATGTCTGTCGTCTGAATTATTCCCACGGCACGCCCGAGAGCAAAACCGAACTCTATGAGCGCATTCGCTCAATGGAAGCATCACTTGGCAGGCCAACCTGTATTTTGGCAGATCTTCCAGGGCCAAAACTGAGGCTTGGTCGCTTCCCCGGCCTTGTGGCCCTGAAGCGCGGCGCTCAACTCAATCTTCACTGTGGTGTCGAGGAAATGAACGATGCTTCCGCATCAGATCTCCCGGTCGAATACGCAGGCCTCTCTGCTGAACTAAACGCCGGCGATCCTGTATTGATTGCTGATGGCTTAATTCGCCTCGTGGTCAATGAAGCCCCGGGTGTACCGTCTGGGACCGTTGTTTGCACGGTTGAAGATGGAGGGCCGGTAAGCGCCCGAAAAGGCGTCAATGTCCCAGGAACAATGGTTGACCTTCCCGCGATCGGACCAAACGACAAAGCGGCCATTGCCCATGCGCTAGAGGCTGGGGCAGACTACCTGGCCGTGAGTTACGTTCGAACTCCAGAAGACTTGCAACCTGCGATTGATGCGGTGAAGGCAGCTGGGAAGCACGTGCCTGTGGTTGCAAAAATCGAACACCCAATGGCGTTGGAGCGACTCGAGGAAATTCTTGACCTGGCCGATGCTGTGATGGTCGCTCGTGGCGATTTAGGCGTTGAAATTCCCTTGGAAGATGTCCCGGTTGCCCAACAACGCATCATCGATGGGGCCTTGGAGCGAGGCATGATTGTCATCGTAGCCACACAAATGTTGGAAACCATGACCTTGAATCCCCGGCCGACACGTGCTGAGGTCAGCGATATTTCCAGTGCCATTCGCCACGGGGCGACAGCCGTGATGTTGTCTGGAGAGACCGCAACGGGCAATTATCCACTTGCTGCGGTCCAAACCATGGCCAAAATCGCTACCGCCGCCGACCAAGGGTTCAGAACCACTGACCGCCGGCCGAGCGCTCTTGCTCGGTTCAAGGCCACACGATCTGTTGCCCATGCCGGTGTTGAACTGGCAAGAATCTCAGAGGCTGAACGAATCGTTGTAGCGACCCAACACGGAAACGCTGCTCGATTGGTGGCAGGCTACAGGCCAACAACACCGGTGACGGCCGTGAGCGATCGAATCCGTGCGGCCCGCCGAATTCAGTTGCTGCCGGGCGTCGAAAGCCTGCTCATTGAGGAATACGAGCGCGGCTCTCAAACGATGCAAGCCGCTGTCGAGACGCTTGTCGAACAAGGCATCATCAAACCAGGTCAACGCGTTGTTGCGATTTCTGGCAGTCCAAAGGCGATCAGCGGTGCTACGAGCACTGTACGGCTGTACAAGGTCGAAAACGACGGCTCTATCCGCGGTTCCGAGTGAAGTTGGCTGTAAATCGTTTTACGCCGTTTAGAGTCGAAGAATTCAAGCGGAGTTGCCTCTTTAAGGCAATAGTAGGGTGGAAATCACGCGTCGCGGTTTTCAAATAGGGGTGGTGGTTCGGATGACTCGCTAAGGAGCAATTACCATGGGAAGTCAATGGGAAGATAAGAACAAGCCTCACCTAAACATCGTGTTCATCGGCCACGTCGATCACGGTAAGTCAACAACCGTCGGACGTCTGCTTTTGGACTCCGGACACATCGAAGGTCACGTCATCGAAAAGAACGAGAAGCTCGCTGCAGAATCCGGTAAGGCTGGATTCGGTCTTGCTTACGTTATGGACGGCCTCAAGGAAGAGCGAGAACGTGGTATCACCATCGACGTCGCTCACAAGGAATTCTTCACCCCTACCTACTACTGGACCGTCATCGACGCTCCAGGTCACCGTGATTTCGTCAAGAACATGATCACTGGTGCATCCCAAGCTGACGCTGCTGTGCTTCTCTGCGCTGCAAACGACGGTGTCAACGCCCAAACCAAGGAACACGCTTTCCTCGCAAAGGTACTTGGTGTCAAGCAACTCATTGTCCACGTCAACAAGATGGATATCTCTGGTGTTGACTGGTCAGAAGACAAGTACAAGGCTGCCTGCACAGAAGTCGGTAACCTCCTCAAGATGGCAGGATTCAAGCCGGACGATGTCCCAATG
>JAQXFM010000268.1 GCA_029250305.1 Candidatus Poseidoniaceae archaeon
CTTGACGAGCCGACAGCAGCCCTCTCCCCTCTCTACCAACAACAGATCATCGAACGCATTGACAACTTGCGAAAGGAAGGCATCACCGTGCTCATCGTGGAACAAAACGCCCGATTGAGCCTTGCCCGCTCCGATCGCGGCTACATCTTTGCAAACGGTAAAGTGGTCCACACAGGCGATGCTGACTTCATTCTTAACGACCCAGAGATTGGTGAATATTTCTTGGGTTCACACGACGATTGAGTCGCTTGAGCACACCGCCTCTTGCCGCTGGTAGCCATTTTGCTGCAGAACGATACGTCCGATGGATCTTCGCCGTGTACGAAACATCGTAGAGGGGGAACCGTTGGAAAGGGCATGAGCGATGCTACACCACTGATTATGATCGACTGCCAGGTTGGTTTCGATGATTCTATTTGGGGGCACCGAAACAACCCTCAGTTTGAACACAATGCCCAGGCTATCCTCGCCCACTGGCGATCAAGAAATCGAAAGGTGATTCATGTTCGCCATGCTTCCTTGGAGCCAAAAAGTCCACTTCGAGCAGAAGCCCCGGGTTTCGCATTCTTCGATTGGGCCACGCCCCGAGAAGGTGAGATTGAGGTTGTCAAACATGTCAACAGCGGCTTCATCGGCACGCCTCTGGAGGAAACGCTTCGAACTGGTGGGCATAACGGCTTCGTGCTCCTCGGATTGACAACAAACCACTGTGTGTCCACGACGGTGCGAATGGGAGGGAATCTTGGTTTCGATGTTCGTCTTGTTGGCGATGCGTGTGCAACCTTCCCGCGAACTGCAATGGACGGCGAGAAGTTCGACGCTGATGTCGTACATCGAACGGCATTAGCAAGTCTGCACGGTGAATTTTGCACCGTTGTCTCGTCCGAAGATGTCCTAATGGAAACGTCCTGAGCGCTGTTGTCAAGCGAACAGACCGTCTTTCCACGAAGTGATCACACCTGTGAATGCAGATGCAGCCACGGTCAACGGACTTGCCAGGTACAACTTCCCTGGACCAGAACGGCCCTGGAAGTTTCGATTGATGGCCGACACTGTGACTTGCTCTGGTGTGATGGAAACACCCGGGCCAGCGCCAATGCATGCGCCGCAACCTGGGTCAATCAGGTTGACGCCAACTCGCTCGAACAAATCGTGCCAGCCTTTGTCCACAGCGAGCTGCTTGACGGGCCCTGAGCCGTATTGAATGAAGAATTCCACACCATCTTTGACCTTGAGTCCGGCATCTTCTGCTGCTTGGCACACTTGGGCGTAATACGCAACATCGTCTTCCTTGCCTGCAGTGCATGAGCCGCCGTAGGCGATGTCGATGCTGACTTGGCCGATGTCTGCAATGTCTGCACCGTTGGTTGGATCGCTTGGGATTCCCTCGTCTGGATTCCCTGGGTGGGCGACCATTGGCTTGATTTCGTTGAGGTTGATATGGTGGACACCACCCGTGTATTCTGCCCCTTCATCAGGGGCCACGGACAACGCTTCCTGTCGCGAACGGTCAAGGTGAGGTTGGGATTTGAGCATCCAATCAAACAAGGCATCGTCTGCTTCACAAATACCAGTTCTTCCTGAGCACTCTGTGGCCATGTTGCACAACGTGGCTCGTTCATCAACAGAGAGGCTGGCCAATCCTTCACCGCCGAATTCCATGCTGCGGTTGAGGGTGAGTTCCTTTCGAGCGTGGTCGGCGAGGATGAACAAAATGACGTCCTTCGCAGTGCAACCATCTTCAAGCGTTCCGACAAGATCGAATCGAATTGATTCCGGGACTTTAACGAAGGTGAAACCTGCACTGACAAGGTTGGCGTATTCGGTCGCACCAACGCCCCATGTGAGGGCGTTTGAGGCGCCACCCATGCATGTGTGCGAGTCAGTGGCTTGGATGAAGTCGCCGACTTCGATGAATTCTTCGCGAGCCACTTGGTGACAAATTCCGGGCGAAACACCGTCTTTCGCCGAATAATCTCGGACGCCAGTATGTTGTTGGAAGGCCACTTGTAAATCCCTCAAAGTCTGCACTTTGTCCATGAAAGGTACAAATTTCGGATTGTGATGGGCGTAGAGCAGGTGGTCTTCAAACACGGCAAACTTGCTCGGGTTTGGGAGGCTGTAAGCGTCACCATACTCTTCAGCCAAGAAGGTATGAACTTGAGCGGTGGTGAATTCGTGAGAGTACCCTCCTTGAACTTGAGCAATCACCGGATCATCAGGTTTGACGCACTGTCCATCTGCTTGGCCCACAAGGTTTCGAGCGATGATTTTCTCAGCCATGGTCATTGGCCGGGGAGGCGTGTTCATTGGTGGTAAGGCGAGTTCTCCAGATTTGAGGGCCTTTGCGAATGGGAAGAGGCCACCTTTTTCGAGAATGATTTGCGTGACTTCATCGTATTGTGAAGTGAATGCAGCAAGTTCGATTTCTTCCCCATCTTGCAAACGTTTGAGCATTGCATGGTCGCCCATAAGCTGGCCAAGGTTGATGTTGTTGCGTTCATGGATTGGAGCAAATGAGGCGGCAATCACAATGTTAATTCCCGCCCAGCGTTCGCACTGCGCAGCGGTTTCCCTCGAAGATCCAGTGCCTTTTCGTTGACCTGAAACGATGACTTCGAAGTCACCGTTTTTGAGGGCGTTTTCGTTGAACACGCGCAATCCGTTGTGCATAAGTCCAGCGTAGGCATTCTTTGCAATTTCGGCAGGGTCATGATCGAAGCAAACCCAGGCCGGGGTCATGACGTCGGTGTTGATGTCATCCAGAAGATCCTCAACGCTCAGATCTTCCATCTTGAGGTTCAAACCATCATACAACTGTTGTTTGATGAGGTCCAAGTCCTTCGTGAGGAATAAAACCCTTTTTCCGGGCGTGAGAGCGACTTTTTGTGGTGGCCAGTTTGCTCGCATTCTCGCCCCTCAACTTTGTTCATGGGCCAAATGGATATAATCGGTTCGGGCGCGTTGCTTGCGAAAGCATTCCGATTTGCTACCACGGGAGCAAAGTCCAGCGGTAAAATGAGGACTGAATTCCATTCATGTGCGAAAATTTCAGTAAACCACTTTTGCTTAAAGTTTAAATAATATCGTCATGGCGACTATATCAAGGTTCCCTAAAGAGTTGGGCATTTGGCTCGGCAAGGGGATAAAATGAGGGATACATATGGATGAACAGCAAGTAGATGATATTGTCAAGTGCGGCGACTGTGGAAGTCGAAGTTTAACTCGCGACGAAACTCGTGGCGAAGTCGTTTGTGAGGATTGTGGATTGGTGTTGGAAGACAACGTGATCGATCAAGGCGCAGAATGGCGTGTGTTCTCTCCAGAACAAGGCGACCAGCGTGCTCGAACCGGTGCTCCAATGACCGTGATGCTCCACGACAAGGGATTGTCAACGGACATCGACTGGCAAAACAAGGACTACTCTGGTAAAACAATCAACTCCCGCTACCGCTCTCAATTCTACCGAATGCGAAAGTGGCAGAAGCGAAGCCGTGTCAGCAACGCCACCGAGCGAAACTTGGCAATGGCTTTGGCAGAACTTGATCGAATGGCAAGCCGACTTGAGTTGCCGAAATCGGTCCGTGAAGCTGCAGCTGTCAACTACAAGAAAGCAGTCGACAAGCGTTTGATTCGTGGTCGTTCCATTGAGGGTGTTGCAGCAGCATCACTCTACGCCGCATGCCGCCAATGTGGTGTGCCTCGTACGCTCGATGAAATTGGACAAGCATCCCGAACGGGCCGCAAGGAAATTGGTCGCACCTACCGATTCATGGTTCGCGAACTCAAGATGAAAATCATGCCAACCGGACCTGAGGATTACATTTCTCGATTCTGCTCAGGACTTGGCCTCGATGCTGAAGTTGAAGCAAAGGCCTACGAATTGATCAAGGCAGCTCAAGAAAAGGAACTGACCAGCGGCCGAGGCCCAACTGGAATTGCAGCATCCATCATCTACATCGCTTCTGTCCTTTGTGGCAAGCGACGCACTCAGAGAGAAGTTGCTGAAGTTGCTGGTGTAACCGAAGTCACAATTCGAAACCGCTACAAGGAACTGATTCAGAACTTGAACATCGAACTCGATATTTGAGCAGGGACAACATCGCTTCGGTGAGGGACTGGGATGAGCAAACCTCGAAACAGATTGTCGAAGGCAGCCTATGATGCTGTAGAGCAAGGCCTTGTTGCGGCGCTCGAACGTGGTACGCAATCGTGGCCACTCCCCTCGCCTCCGATCTCGGATCCAGATTTCCCTGCTCTTCCACCCAAGTCACCACAAACCATCATTGAGCAGGGCGTCGGTCTCCTCCAAGTTGACCGTGGAATGTTTGAGCGAAACCTCAACACAGTGGTTGATCTTATTGTCCCGCACAGGATGAACCTTAGCGACGACCCGTATGAGGTTCATGAGCGCTGGTTAAAGAAACGAGTGCCACAAGTCGCCGAGCGATTGCTGTTCGCGATTGCCACCGATTGGCTGGCTCAAGCCTTCGACCAACAGGCACCAAACATCGATCGCTGGTGGCTTGCCATCGCACTTGTCGATGGATTAGCAATTGAAGCGAGAGGCCAATCCGTTCACCAAGGCTATCATTTGGTCGAATCAATAGCGCTTGCAGAGCGCCCAGGGACATGGCACACACAACCCGATGCAGGACCTCACCAAATGGAGTGGAACGCTCATGCAGTTCTTCCTCGTCAAGGCGGAGTGGTCGCTCATGACGTTGGGGTAGAAGCTGCCGTTTGGTTGCTGATGCGACTCGAAAATGGCCCACTTGAGCGACGGTTGTTGCTCATGGAGTGGGCGCGACTTCTGCTTCAAAGGCCCAACCTAATCGGACCCTTAGGCATCCATGACATCCTCATGCGCCGTGCGCTCGATCCTGAGCAAGAAGTTGCCTCTCGTGTCTGCCTGTGCCTGGCGAAAACCATTGAGCATGATCGTGATGCAGGCCTTGAACTCGCTCAACGCCTTCACACTCGCGATGAAGTGCTCATCCGTAGGGGCATGGCAGATGTCCTCACCCGGTTGTTCCGCCGTCTGACTTGGGACGCAGTGCCATTTTTGGAAGCCATGCTCCAAGACGAAGATGAGGGCGTGCTTGCAGCAGCAAGCGCAACCGTCGGCGATTTGCGATTTTTGGATGTCGAACGATGGGCAGACACCATGGCAGAACTCTCGAAGCATCCGCTCCCTGTGGTGCGACGGAACCTTGTCCCATTCCTTCGTGATTACCTCGAACAATTTCCAGATGACCAACGCCGCCTCCTCCCCATGCTCTGGGTTGATGGCGACGAAGTGGTTCGAACTCGGATGCGTGAGTTATTGATGCGAATGGAAGAGGTAGCACCAGACCATTTTGCCGCCAGACTTGCTGATTTCGTTGAGCAAGGTTGCGACCTTGAACCGCTTTGGACGCCCCTCTCAATTCGAAGGCCTGAGCGATGCGAAGCCTGGCAATCATTCCTCAACGGTGATGGTGAACAACCCACATTGCCAGAGCGACCAACGCCGGAAACAAGCATTCTCGATGACGATATTAGCGACGAAGGGTCCATCGATCAGGAACTTGGGTTCCTCGACTGATTTATTCTTCTTCAGCGATTCTGAACGGACCGCGAACAACCAATCCGACGTATGTGCCGTTAAGCAGAGCAAGGCAACCAACCAGCGTGATGAGCATTCCAGTGGGTTCGGGGAGATGAACATCCAACTCAAGCCAAGTGATCACTTTCACGCCAGCCAACAAGACACATCCAAACGCAACAACTGAGCGCCAACTCTGTTCTGGATTTTCCCAGCGGTCCATGGTTGGAGCAACACCGTTCATGTCGAAGGTGCGTCGGAACCAAGCCAGGTACAGGCAAACCATGCCGCCTAATCCGATGACGCCTCGGGAAAAAGAAGCAGAATCCCACGGGCCAGCAGGCGCAAGATCGGCGAACCCCTGAGCAACGCCAAGTCCACCAAGGATGGCTAGCCAACCCCAGGTCTGAGTTCGGTCCATGAGCCTGCGAAAGAGGGCCACGCTTGAAAGCCTGTGCCAACCAGCAGGAAGGCATGGGCGGAATTCAAGACGCACTCTTGGTCGCCGGAGGGCTTGGCACCAGAATGCTCCCGACAAGTGCCTCGGTGCCGAAAGAGGCCCTTCCACTCATCGATGTCCCAGCTCTCGTTCATCTTGCGCGTGAGGCCAAGGCAGCAGGCGCTTCACGCCTCCACATTGTCACCTCGCCGAGAAAAGATCTCTCCAACCTTCTCGGTGACCATACATGGTTGAATGAAAAGCGTCCAAACCTCGACGGGGTTCTGCTTGCACCTTTTGCTGATGTTGAGGTCCACATCCATGTGCAGAAGGTTCCGCTAGGACTTGGCAACGCCATCCAGAGCGCCCTGCATGCGATCGATGGTCCTTTTTTGGTCCTGCTTGGGGACAATTTACTCATCGATCATCACTCAACGCTTGAGTCCTTTGTACCATCACAAGCAAGCGCTGATTTGGTAAAATCATTCGCGCAGCACGGCCGGCCATGCGCTGCGATGATGACGGTCGAGCCAGAGGAAGTCAGCAACTACGGTGTGGTCCGTATGGAAGGCGCTCGAATTGTCGAAATTGTTGAGAAACCAACACCGGAACAGGCCCCATCGAACTTGGTGCTGTGTGGCAGGTATGTCTTCACCAGTGACGCATCAGATTTGCTCGACCACTACGATGTTGAAACGCACGGTGAATTGCAATCGATTGCTCTCCAACAACACTGGATGAAGAATGATGGCATGTACGGCGTTGTTTTGGATGGCTACCAGTGGTATGACTCAGGTAAACCCCTTCCATGGCTCAAGGCACAAGTCGACCACGCGCTTCGACGTGAGGACATGAGCGATGCCTTTCGGGCGTGGCTCATTGAGCGGCTTAGTGAATGATCAGCGTTGACCGGGTTTCCAAAAAGAAAGAGGAATCGGGGGCTCGTCATTCGCTTTTCGAAGGGCCAAATGATCGGCTCGTTCATTCCAACGATGCCCCCTGTGTGCTCTCACATGTTCCCAAGAGAGGGGGCGAATTGCGGCAACAGTTCTCCACAATTCCTGCACATGAGCCACCAAGGCCTTGTTGGCTTTTGCTCGCCATGCGCCACATGCTAGATTTCCTGCGTACTGGGAATCTGCGCGTATGATTGCCTCATCCTCACCGCCTTCATTTAGTAGCCAACGCAACGCCTCCCCAAAAGCGGTTAACTCGGCAGTGTTGTTGGATCCGACTTCCGCTCCAACGAAGTTCGACTCATCAGGCGAGGTGACAACAGGTCCAGCAAACTCCTCGACCAACGAGCCACTTCCGCGGCCCAGTCCCGTGTCTCCAGTGATCACGACAACGGACCAAGCAGCCGGTGTTGTCGCGTCTACGTTTTGATTGCCTAAGCACGATCCGTCGACATAAATCGTCCAGTGTGCAGAGGGCAAGCGTTTCACTCGCCAATTTCAGCTTTGTAATCTGCAGCGCTCATCATGCCGGTGATCGCATCAGGGTTTTCGAGTTTCATGCGCACAATCCATCCTGCGCCGTATGGATCTTGGTTCATGAGTTCTGGTTCATCTTCCAGAGCGTCATTGACGGCGGTAATGGTCCCAGCAAGAGGTGCAAAGATTGGCGAGGCGGATTTGACGGATTCAACAATTGCAAATTCACCCATGTCCTCGAATGAGTCCCCGTCTCCAGGGAGTTCGATGTAGACAATATCTGTGAGCGCATCTTGTGCGTGGTCGGTGATGCCAATGACGATTTCGTCGCCTTCAACTCGCATCCATTCGTGCTCTTTTGTGTAGTACAGTTCTTCAGGAATTTGACTCATAGCCTTCGACCTGATTTGTTGGAAGTGGCCGCCTTTGATGAAGCCACCGCTCATGCCAAGTGGCGAAAAAACGAGAAATCAGAATCACTCTTGTTCTGATAATTCTTCTTCCAATACATTCGCTTCGAGTTCGGCCCAAGCTGAACCAACGCTTGCATCTTTGATGGAGGTGTTGATGTCTTCGCTCACACGCTGCGCCAACTCATCCGCAGATTCGTTGGGAAATGCAGAGGAAAGAGGACCTGAGCCGTTGCTCAACGTGTTGCCCAAGCCAAGGAACAGAGCGCCGAGGAGGATGAAAATCCAACCCATGCCGAGTTCTGAAATCTGCATTCGCCCTTCAATCAGCCCAAATCCAGCCACGAGCAAGAGGCCTGTTCCAGTGCCGTACAACAACTTCGATGCGGCATCAGAGGGGTTGCTCATGAACCGACCATACGCTATCCAGCAATGAAACCAGCGGCTGTGTGGTGAAGACGAATGTCGAATCTTCAGTACGTCTCACGCATCAACTTGTGAATCTTGTAAGGCAACAAGGCTCTGTTGACGGGTGTAACTTCCAAGATCCGTCCATCGTCTCGTCGGCGAATGTCCTGCAAGAGAGGGTGACGGCTTTTTTTGTGCAGTGTGAGCAAGGTTGGCTTATCGACTTCAAGGGCGCTGCGCACCACATTGACGAATGCTTCACTCTCGACAGCAAACTTACCAATTTCATCGATGACCAAGACTTCGCATTCATCTCGGGCGTATTCAATGGCAGGAATTGCAACTTGTTCGAGCGCTTCGATGTCGATGCCATAGCCGAGGACCCTGAGCCTTGAATCAATGCTTTTGTGGGCCATAATGGCTTCTTCTTTGGTGACAATGTTGACGATTTTGTAGCCGAGGCGCTCGCTTCCGTCGAGGATCGGTACGGTTTGCAGGCCGCCGATAATCGGGGCATCACTGAGGCTTCCTCGCATTTGGATTTCTCGCTTGCGCTCGTCGACAAGCATTTCGAGAACCTTTTCCATCACAGCGGATTTACCGCTGCGCGGTAAGCCGGTGATACCAATCTTTGGATGAATGCCCACAATATAACCTCAGGCTAACCCTAACAGTCGATGCAGTGGCTTGTCATAAATAAAGCATCTTCCTCATGTTCTCCGTACAAGTCGCTTACAATTCCGGAAAATTGGCGGCAGAAATGTACGGATTATCGAACCAGAGGCACTAATTCCGGAAGGTCTCCGTTGACATCGAGCGGCAACATCTCCAATTCGTAATTGTTGACGTTGTTGTTCGCTGACCATGCACGAGCCCACTCATCGAGATCATCGTCGTTGAGCAATTGGCACATCCAGTGCAGGGCGGTTTCTAATGAGCCGTGTAGCGAAATCAATCGTTGCTGTATGTCTTCATGCAGTTCAATGTGATTGACGCTGTTTCCAAGGACGCAGCCTGCCGGAATAACGGCCCAGCGCAAGCGTCGGTCTTGGTGTGCGTTTACGATGGCTTGGCATGCAAGGCGTGGGCCGAACCTTGGTTCTGCAGCGCCACACCACATGGCCAACTGACGTTCGTTGGCTCGCGAAGGGATGTCTGTTCGGAACGCTGGATGGCGTACGAACACCCGCCCATCCTCATCTTCTGAGAAATGAACACCACGAATGAATGGTCGGGATGAACGACCCTTTGCCCATGTCTCGATGCTCTTGGAATGGGCGGTCTGGTCGATTTCCCCAACCCGAACACGAACGGTATGGCCGTCTGTGGCAAGGGCGTGATGTGCGTCGCCCAGTCTTGGGAGGAGGGCAAGTCGGTCGAGCACTGCGAGTGTTTGTTTTCGCTCAACTCTGTCGCGAGGCAAACGAGGAATCGCCCACGTGTCCTTTGCCCAAGAGACCCATCGTTCGGGGGCCATCTCGAACGAAGGCACTCGGTTAGAGAGCCCGTTCTGATCTCGACGTAAATCGGCTCGACTGATTGGACCATGCATCAACAATTGATCAACTGCTACCTTTGCTGTGATGCCAAGGACAGCCACGCCTTGGGTCATGCCGGGGAACAGGTGGTTTGCTTCTTCGATGGCCCAGATATCAGACCAGCCATGTTCTTCGACCAACAACGTTCGAAGCGGGTGGGAGGATTGTTCGCGAAGAATGCTGTCTGGAGCAATGAGTCGGAGCCTTCCGCCTTCTTCGAGAATTTGCAGGCTTCGTTCGATGAACAAGCGATAGAGGTTGACGTTCCCACGCATGGTCGAGAATCGGGGCTTTCCGTTGTCCGTTAGGGCGCGGAGGTGCTCTCCGAGTTCTCGACGGAGTTTGCTACCATCTTCCATGCCGCGGAATCGATCTTTGATTCGGAGCCATGGTGGGTTGGTTACAACCAGCTGTGGTTCGGTCTCCCAAGGCCATGAGCCTTGCAAGGTGTCGCCTTGTCGGACAGAAGTCAGCAGAAGTTCTTCTGCTTCTTCACGTGGCAAACACCCTGGCTTGGCAGTCTTGAGGCTGACCAGACCAAATCGAATGCATTCGAGCAGAAGACGGCGGCGAGTTGACGCCACGACGAGTTCGTCGACATCGAGCAACTGGAACGAGGAGAGGAGCAGACGGGTGTCATCCATTCGACGCTCGTCTGTGCTGTCTTCGTGGTGTTCAGAATGTCGGCGAATCAAGCGTGCATGGAAGATACCGCCACCGCATGATGTATCGGCGATTGGGAGTGGGATTCCGCTCAGAGTTCGGCGCCCATCTGCAACCTGCTTCAATTCAATCTCATCGTCGATTTCAGTTTCTTGGCTGTGTTGCGGGAGGTTGAGTTTTTCGATGTGAGCTCGGAAACCGGGTGGGAGATTGCTGAGGTGCATGGTTGAGGACTTCACTGGCGTCTTTGGCCGGGTAAGGCTCTCCAAGAGTTCCGATGCAATCACCGCATCTGCGAGCCGAGGTGGCGTTGGGTGGGCTCCTCGGGGGGATCGTCCATCGGTCTCGGCATCGTGCCGAGCGAGGAGGTGATCGAGAACATGACCTGGGTCGGTGAGGAGGTTGGCAGGCAAGGTTGGCCATTCCTCTGGAAGGAGCGCTGCTATTGGTTGATGCACGCGCAGGGATTGTTCCCAAGATTGGAGCCAAATTTCAATTTGTTCCGGACGATTGTCGAGGCATCGATCCAATCGTGCATACCAGCCGCTGACTCCGCTCTGCATAACTCCACCCAACCTATCCGGTTGGCTCGATTGGTTTGAATGTGACCCTTTGCAGGCGGCATGAAATTTCGCAGAAAATGGGCGTTTTTCACTCTAAACCCAGCATCTCAAAACTTTGCTTATGCCAATCCCATCCTGCTTTTACCCATTCGAAAAGGGCTGACAATTCAGGTTTCTTGACGCCAGCCGCTTTCGCGATTTGTTTGAGAATTTTAATCTCGGCCGAGTCATATTCTCCGTCGACGGCAGCGACGAGAATGGCATCTCGAAGGGCAGCTTTCAGGGCGACTGGCGAGAGTCGTTCCATGACGAGTTTCAACTGGGGGGGGTTTTCCAACATGTTTCGCACATCAACCCTCATCTCAGGGTGCATCATCGATCGGCCCATGAGGCCCTCAATGATGGCGAGCTCTTCCTTGACGAGGGCGCCATCTGCAGAAGCAACGATGATCATAATCTGTGCATAGCCCTGAGATTCTTCAGGCGTAAAATCAACCGTTAGGTCGACGTACACGTCCTTCACTCCGACAGTGCGTTGAGGAGGTCAAACCCTTCCTGCATCCACATGGCACCTTTGATCGTCCAATCAAGGAGCTTTTCAACAGCGTTGTCGGCAAGGTTGAGGTGTTCTGCAATCGCTTGGAGAACAGCGCGTTCGTCATCATCAACCGTTCCATCGGCTGCAGCCATGAGGGTTGCATCTCGAAGGGCCAGACGGCCAGATTCTGCCCCTAGCCCATCAAGGCATTCCTCGAGCGATGGTGGAGTTTTCAAGGCACTGCGGATCATTTCACGTTGCCTTGGAGACAGCAGAGCGGTTCCAAGCCGCTGCTCGAACATGGCCATTTCATCAACAGTCAGTTCGTTGTCAACCCGCGCCATGAAAGCAAGAAGTCGAGCGTAAGCGTAGCGTTCTTCCCGTGGAAGTTTGTGGACGGTGTCTGGTAGCATGAACCCCGGTTGTCGACATTACCTTAGAACCCAACGCCGGCACGAGCATCGAAACGTTGTATTTCGTTTTGATTTCGCCGAGGCGAACAAGCCTTCATCAATTACAACCACTGCCTAACGGTATGTACCCAAGCAAAAACGTCCTTGGCCAACCCCTCGAC
>JAQXFM010000128.1 GCA_029250305.1 Candidatus Poseidoniaceae archaeon
TGCCACCGCCGATTTCGCCGCAACCACCTGCGACGAGTGCGCCGCGAACTTCTTCGCCGCCAGCGCCGGCACCTGCACCGCTCCCTGAAGCACCTGCTCCACAAGCGGAACCATCTCCATGGCCCGATGCAGGACAGCCAGCCCAACCCAAAAATGACCAGTATGGTGATTTGTGGGCCAAGCGTTCCGAAAAGCCACTTCCGCAAATTTACGGACACATTGATCGAATCTCATCTGCAGACGCAGGTTCCCTTCTGGACCGATATGCAGACCGATTCGGCCACTCTCTGGATCGTGACATCATTGTTCTTCGCAAAAAGGAACACGATGAAAAAGTGTCCGAAGTACGAGACGCCCCTGTGGTCGAATTGCTCGAAGAGAAAGAAGATGATCTTGCAACCCAACTCACGGCGATTGAGGGCGAACTCCGTTCCCTCCGCCCGGAATACCAGGCTGCAAAGGCCTCAGGCGATGCTCAAGTATTGTCTGAATTACGCCCAGTCCTTGAAAATTTGATGAAGGAACGGAAAAACCTCCAATCCATCATCGCTGGCGAAGAAACCACACCAGTTACCGCCGAAGCCGTATCGGACGAAGAGCAAGATGAAGACGACCTCTTCGTGACATTCGTGACGATTGTTGATGATTTGCTTGGCTCTAACCTTCCAGAAGAAATCGTCAATGCATTCGTTGAAAGCCCTGACTTTGCAGTTTACCAAGAAGTTGGCAGCGATCCTAGCAATGCCGATGATGAATTACGAGCAGCCTTCTTCTCGATTGTCGATGGACAACTTGGAAACATGGCGCAAGAAGACATCGCTACCTTTGTGGCATCTTCCGAGTTCTCGATTTATAGCGCCGTAGGTGCACAGTATCAGTGAGTGTGAACAACATGGGACTACTAGACAAAGCAAGCGACACCTCGAACAAAACGCCAGTGGCTACTGCCAAACCAAAGGCAGTTGCTGTTGCAAAGGCCAAACCAGTCAAGGCTGTCAAAGCCGCAAAACCCGTCAAGGCGGCAAAGCCTGTGAAAGCAGCCCGTGCAGCGAAGGCGGCAAGACCAGCAAAGGATCGACGCCCAATTCTCAACAATACTGGATTGCCAGAGGGTTATGAAATTGCTACAAAGAATGCGCGTTTCCTTGCTTGGCTCATGAATTTCGTATGGAATTTCGGAGTTCTATCCGCTGCCCTGTTTGTGTCCATAGCAGGATCAACACCGACACTGCCTGCAGTAGCAGCTCTTTTGATGATCATCACCAACGTCTTTGTCATTCCAATCATGACAGGAAGAACCCTTGGAAATTTCATCTCGCGCACTCGCTACATCACCGCAAATGAGTCAAAACCAAATCCAGTGCATGGACTCCTTGTCAATTCTGTTGGATTGATGGGTCTCACTGGTTTTGGACTGGTTGTGTTCTTCATGGGTCGATTGTTCGATGATGGGGGGAAACTTCTTCCTGTAAGCCTCGTTTTCCTGATCATTGGATTGGTTCTCGTTGTCGTCAGAATCATTGATGGACGCTTCAAATCAAACAGCGATCAAAGCCAAGGCTTGTACGACATGCTTTTCGGTGCGTTCCTTGTCAAGTATGTCCCACAAGAGGGTGAAGAACTGTCAGGTATCGCTGCCCGTCTTAACAGAATGGGCAACTATGGCGACTCATTCACTCAGCGAAGGGAAAAAGCATCGGAAAAGAAAGCCTTGAAAGTCGCAAAGGCCGTAACAAAGGTGACAGAAGATGCGGATTCCTCTGATAAGGCAGCGAAGGAAGAATCGAAAGACAAATCGAAGGACGAATCCAAGGATGAATCCAAGGACAGCGATAAAACAGAGTGAAATCAACACAGTTGAGACTCATGTA
>JAQXFM010000167.1 GCA_029250305.1 Candidatus Poseidoniaceae archaeon
TGGTGTTTGAAAAAGTCACAAGGAGATTTTCATTCACCGTGCGGTCATCAGTGCATCGATGCAAGAACGGTAGGATACGCCCGCCGCCATCTTCGATTAACGTTTGATCACCAACTGCCGTGCAAGTCGGATCTTCGTCCCATGCGATGCTGTACCCACCGGTGACATCCATTGAGGTAATTTCCAACGCAGTGGTGCTTGCCTGACCGAGGGAATCCCATGTGAACCATGTCTTGAGTTCAACCTTCAGCGGTGCGGTGGCATCGTGAAGATGAGCGCCAATAGGAAAGCTCAGGGAAAGGCTCGGGTTGAGAGCGACCGGTTGATTGGTGACCAATTCGTCGTTCACGAATAACAACCAGCGAGAGTAGGTGGCATCGAGGCCATCTAAATCACCAAAAATACGTCCATTGAGGGTCAGTGTTGGATCATTAACATCAACAGTGATTTCGCTGATGCACGCATTGATGGTGGAAACCCGAACCTTTGTGAACGGGTGATCAGGCAACAACATGTGTTCGCCCATCGCTTCGAATGAGGTAAACGATTCGCCATCAGAAGAGGATGCGTACTCCAGTGTCACATCATCAAGGGATTCATTCTGCAGCACATAGTGGACTCGCCCGATGCGTTGGTTTGGAGGCGTCGAAATAGCCTCACTCGTCCACACACCAGTTGCCCCCTCAGTGCTTGATTGCAACCCACAAGCGGCGTAGCCCATGTTCTGGGAATCACCTGCCGTCAAATCAAGATTGATCAACGGAGTTTCATGTGCATCGAACACGGTCGAAGCAGCGGCGACTTCGCCACCGTACCAAGGTGTCTGCATGGTGACTTCGACACCAATCGCATCGAGGTTGAGTTGGGAGTCATCGGTGCCACCAACCGATTCGTAATTAGCGGTGGCGACAATGTTCTGAAGCGAGGCCCATGTCCAATCAGTAAGGCCTGAAATATTCTCTCTCCAGTAGTTCCCAGACATGTAATCAAGTGGGTTTTGAGTGTGCGAGATAGTAGCCAATGATTCGAACGTACCATCGTATTCCATCGACAATCGTACTGAATCTTGCGAGAGGGCGTGCGGTACAGCGAAGACAAAGACGAGGTTGACCTCCGCAATGTCGTACTGTGTCGAACCTGCGGCGTTGAAGTTTGTCAATTCCATCTCTGGCCCGGATGACCATGAGTAAGCCCCGTCCGGGGCGTACAATGAGTTGTTGGAATCAGTAGGCGTAGATTGCGCCCAGAAAATCATCTGATCCAAGTTGACCGGTCGTTCATGGACCATGGTGAGCCTCGAATCGGCGACCATCGATTCAGTGTAGAGTGCAGATTCCTCGGAGAATGATGTGTAGGCGTCGAGCGTCCAAGTTCCTGCATTGTTGAACTCACCCTGAGGCAGCAAGTCCACGGTGGTGGTTTCATGAACCGTCCGAGCTGAAACACCCGATAGAGGCGCCAAGGCAAGCAAAACGAGCAGTGCAAATGGGACGAAGTTCTGCCGCATTGTGGTTCGCATGGTTTGTGTTAATGACCGAATGCACTTGAATGCAAGGGTTCGATGAGTGGGCGTATGCGCCGCCTCATGTCTGTTGTTCTCTACGGATTATTGAAATACCACGCGCTTGACGGCGGAGTACCTCTCATGGCTGTGATGGTGTAGGGGTTAGCACGGCAGATTGTGGTTCTGCCAGCCCGAGTTCGATTCTCGGTCACGGCCCTCTTCACTCAACCTGTCAAGCCTGTCAACGCTCAAGGGCGTCTTCATCAATGGTATGGCCCATCCGTTCTACTTTTGTCTCGAGGTAGAAGCGGTTGGTGTCGCTCACACCAACAACGAGGGGCGTGCGTGAACTTACTTCGATTCCGTAGGAAACAAGTTGTTGTGCCTTGTCAGGGTTGTTCGAGAGCAACTCAATTGATGGAATGCTCAATGCCTCAAGCATCGAGGCAGCAATTTTGTAATCACGTCCATCACCTGGAAGTCCAAGCATCAAGTTTGCATCGAGGGTGTCAGCGCCTCGATCTTGGAGGTGGTAGGCTTGGATTTTCGCATGCAATCCGATGCCTCGGCCTTCTTGTCGCAGGTAAAGAATGCAACCGTAACCTCGCTCGACAACTGCATCCATGGCCGCTTTAAGTTGTGGACCACAATCACACCGTGTGCTACCAAAAGCGTCACCTGTGAGGCATTCAGAATGCAAGCGGACCAAAACTGGATCTGGGCCATCCATCTCGCCGAGTGTCAACGCGACGTGGTCGTAGCCCGTGGCTGCTTCATGAAAGACTCTAATGTTGAACTCGCCATGGACAGTCGGCAAATGCGCCTCACTTGGGACAGCATCCCGCTCGACGATGGGTGGTGTCATCAGGCCACCTCCACAAGGAAACAATACTCGCCTGCAGACTGCTCTATAGAAATAAGACGGTGACCAGAGCGATCGATAAGCATCGGTAAGTCATGCATGACTTCAGGATCGTCAGCGAGCAATTCGAGCACCTGTCCAGTTGTCATGGTGGCAAAGGCTCGCTTGGCTTCAGCAACCGGCACGGGGCAGAAAAACCCAATCACATTGAGACGATGGGTGGCTTGAACCCGAAACGCTGCTTCGGTATAGACCGCTTCGACCACATTCCTCCCTGTTCGTCCTTCGGTATCAACATCACCATTCGACTTACTTGCAATTTCTTCCTGATGGGTGCACAAGAGTGGAGCATGCCCGCAACTTGATGAGGAGGGACGCACAGCGCTCTGCATGGTGTCCACAGCCACATCGTCGCGAAACCCCGACGATATGGAGTGGTCCGAAGTCGCACAACTCGGCCTTCGCTACGCTCGAATACCGCTTGCGCTGTTGTGCGTCGAGGCTTTTTACTGGTTCATCACCATGCCATCAGACACGCTTGGTCCCATTCAGGTGTCCGAAGCATGGCTTTGGAATGAATTGACGAACCTCATTTTCGGTGAAGGCGCATCAACGCTTTCCACTCACAACGGATGGCTGACAAGGATTGAGTTAAACCATGTGGATTTCCCTGGGAGTTTCAACCACGTCGCCCTCTACGTGTCGGATGAATGTGCAGGCGTGCACGAGATGATTTTTCTCTCAACCCTCGTTGCTATGACAGAGGGTGTGCCCCAGAAGCTCAAAGTACGATCAATCCTCGTGATGTGTTCAATCATCTATGTGCTCAACATTGTTCGCTTGCTTGTGTTTTATCCAATTGCGGTGCAAGAGTGTACGGCCATGCCGAACGATGCATCGTGCCTCGTGCCAATGTGGGAATGGCACACAGCCGTCTATGAGTGGGGCTTTTTAGTCGTCCTCGTTGGAATGTGGCTTGTGTGGTTTTGGCGGGTCGGAGGGCCTGCTCGAACGCTTGATGCCTCTTCTGCGCCTGCTGAAGCATGGCGCCTTCGAATGAGAACAACATGGTCGACTCAATATGTCGCCCTCGTTGTGGTCGCTCTTGTCTTGGTTGTCGGTGGTGCGTACAACGTCACCAACAATGAGGAGGCAAATGAGGCAAAGTCAACCCTTGACACGTGTCAATTCCTCGATCTGGCCACATCAGAATGCACACAAGCTCAGAAAGATTGGGACAAAGCCATTGGTTCCGCTTGGTCCCTTGCAGCCATTGGTTTGCTCGCAGGCGTTATCGGAGGCGTCGAATTACAACGGCCGGATGAAGATGGAAAATGGCCATCAAAATCCAAGAATGAAGAACCACTCACAATCGAGAACAAAAAGCCGACTTCGCGCCATGCGAACAATCGCAAGGGCTCGTGGAAGTCACGGGCCAATGAA
>JAQXFM010000210.1 GCA_029250305.1 Candidatus Poseidoniaceae archaeon
CGTTCTTTTGTGCCTCTGTCCCGTCAATTGAAACATCGAAGGTCATTTCTTTCAAAGAAGCAATGATTGCTGCATCGGTTTCCGTTTTCAGCAAATCGATGGCCATGGTCCGAAGCACATCCTCCCCAAACAAACGCGGCAATAAATCGACACAGGCCTTGCGGACTTGCAAGTCCTTGGAAGTGGTTCCTTTGACGACGAGTTCACGAGCCCGGCCGTGGTCAGTATCAACGGATTGGAGTGCCTTGATACCGCTCAAACGGACCTTTGGATCAATGTCTACCATGGCCCGTTCTGCAAAGACTGTTGCAATCCTCGATTCACGCTTGGCCAAACTTGGCAAGGTGCGTGCTGCAACCCTTCGGACTTCGACATCCTCGTCGTTGAGCGACCACGAAATCAAATCCCAAACAGAGGAACCACCACGTTGCAATACACGACGAAGCAAGCCTGCTGCCTTTTTGCGGAGCTTTGGATCTTCTTCGAGGAGCAATGTATCAATGTGGTTCACCACCACTTCTGGCCATGTTTCACACAACGCATTGAGGCCTTTCCAAGCCGCATCGGAGCGTTGACGAGAAGCCGAACGGAGTTCGTTTCCGAGGATTGTTTCCACGGCTGAAGGGAAGACTGGGGCGGTGACGGCAAGGCAACGGCTGGCTGCTACACGCACGCTGGCATCGTCGTCATCAAGCAACACAGACAACCAATCAAACAATTCGTTTGATTTACGCACTGCAATTTCAGGAAGCACGTTGAGTGCAGCGACACGCACGTCGCCATCATCGTGTTCGAGTGCCAGCATCAATGCTGCGTGAGCGTCATGAATCGAACGCCCGCTGAATCGTCCGAGGGCACGGACACCAGCGGCACGGTCGTGGGTGTGGGTCTCGTCGAGATAACGAGATTGGACTTGATCGATTTCGCCAAGGGCAAGAGGAAGTACGTCGGCATCGGGTATGCTGACCCAAGGACCCACTTCACTGACAATTTTCTTGTCGACTTTCTTGCTTCTGCCAACATTGAGCGGGAGACCTGTGCGAGGGTCTCTTGCGATGTATTCCCGTGTCATAATGGACCCTCCTGTGCGGCGCAGTGGTTCGTGACCCATGAACCTATGGACGACGCATTTTACTTCGACAACGAGGGAATATGAACAATGTCAGGAAAACGGCTGGGAGACGAGGGCGCGCAATGCTCTTGAATCGTACCAAGAGTCCAGTGTCATGACCAGTGTCCGAGGGAAGCATCTCGCCTTTGCCCTTTGGGCTGTTCTGGCCATGCTTTCGATGCCATATATCGGGGTCAATGAAGTCCCTCAGGAGGCATCTTTGGAAGACCAAACACCATCACTTGAAATCATTCAAGCATCCACCGGCTTCAACGCCAGCGATGGCTACACACCCTCCAATATCACCGTGCACAGCGGTGACGGAACCCCGTTGCTCGATCGACCCGACATTTCACCACAAACGATTCCTCCCCCAGCAATGATGTTTAGGCGGAGTGGTGTGTGCTTGGAACACAACAGTCAGACCGACGAAGCAATGCTCATTGGTGGTCGATACGATCCAAATCCAAGCCAAAGTGGGGATGAAGACTTCACCAACTTCATCGAAATATTCGATGTGGTCAATGAAACATGGTCCCCAAGCACACAAACGATTCCACAGACACAAGCCTACCATGAATGCGTCAATGTCCAAGGGAAAATCTACTCCATCGGCGATCACCACCCCTTCACGAGCCCTGGCGTTCGAGCGGATGGAATCGTCCACATCTATGACCCAGCCACAAATAATTGGACGAGTGGCACAGAGATGCCAGCGACGTTGGGTGTTGGGCTTGCTGGTATGGATGCGCTTGATGGGTTCATTTACGTCGCAGGTGGCGTCGGTCGATGGGATCGAACGGATTTGTCAAACCGAACCTTGCGCTACAATCCTGCAACCGACGTGTGGGATTCAATGGCGAACATGAGCGCACCCCGCCATTCCTTTGAATTAGTAGCCTTCCACGGTAAACTCTACGCAATCGGTGGCTATGTTCGCCTGTTTGACGCACAACTCAATCAAACCACAGTGGCGCCTGCCAACCATACGGAAGTTTACGACCCTGCGACCAACACATGGACCAATGGTTCAGATTTACCATTCAAAATCGCCGCCCACTCCGCAGTGGTTCACAATGATGAGATCGTCATCGCTGGAGGGATTTACAACGGTGGAAGATATGATGAAATTCGAGGTTACAACCCACTCACCGACACGCATCAATCCAGAGGCGTGCTTCACACTTCCATGTATGATTTCGACATGATCAACATCGATGGAACGTTGCTTTACGCCGGTGGCGATGCTTCCTCTTGGCGGTTTAGCACATGGGGGAATGCCTATTCTGATGTGTCAGCAACGCACCATAACCCTGCCCAACAACTGGGGACACTGCTTTCTGACTTGTTCGATGTTCGCACCGGAAGCCAAGGAAGCGCCACACCCTTGTGGCTTGACTTCGCAGGCACCGCACCAACCGACACAGGCCTGAGAATGCAATACCGAACGGGAACCAGTGCGGCGAGCCTCAGCAGCGGCCTTTGGCGTCCATTGGGTGTGAACCAAAGTTCCGAATTCCTTGAACTTGGAAACCACACATTCACCGATGTAACGCCTGGCGACTCATTCATTCAATACCAAATTGAATTCACAACACAGGAACTCAACGAATGGGTCACACCGACCCTCGACAGCATCACCGTTGGCTCGGAGGAAGCGCGGTTTGTAACAGCCCCTCCAGCAAGCCTCAACCCGAACGCAGCTCTTTCGACAATCCAAACATTCCATTCTGCGTACGGGTCGACAGCATCCTACACACTGCAAGTTCATCCATCAACCTACGATGGATTTCCAATCATTGGACTTGATCCTGCCGTGTTAACATACTCGCCTGGGACGACAACATTGGAAATCGACGACCCTGATCAAGTGCTTCGCTCTGTGGATTTGGCTGCATCTCACAGCACGGGAGATGAAGGCGACACCGTCGATTGGATGTTTGCCATCAATGATGGAATTGCGACGCCTTACTTGGAACTAAGCGTGGCAACCAACGGCACCGTCGTCACATCCTATACAGCTCCAACCATTACCACGATTGACAAGGAACTCTCAGTGGAAGTGCTGTCGATGACATCCTCATTCAGCAGTGTTGGGGATGCATCGGTCGAAACGATGGAAACATTCCCTGGCGAGGCGCCGATGACGGCCGTTGTTGACCACGCCTTCAGCAACTCGAATGCACGGTTGCTGAACGGCTTGATTGAAGCTCGAATCAACGTCGATGTCGAAGCAACACCCGAACTTGGCGGAGGCGTGTACAGCAATCTCGGCGTATGGACGACACTGACAACCGGTTCCACGACCACGATCGAATTTGCGCTCCCTAACGGCACTTCTGGAGAAGCACGGGTCTGGTTGGAAGCACGGACGACAGATGATTTCGAATTGGACGTGTTTGCCTACAACCGCAGCATTATTCTCAACAATGAGGGACCTGTGTTGACAAGCACCTCACCCGCATACGCCTCCTATTCAAACAAAAACGAGGAACGAGTCGTGACCTTCACTTTCAACGATGTTGGTGGATTTTCGAACGACACGGTCCAAGGCTATCTCTGGATTGAGGCACTTCATGACGGATCACAAGACGGCATCGCTGATTTGAATGAATACCAGCCCGCTCCGATTGCCTTCACCAACTCCGGAAATGAATGGACCATTACAATGCTCGTCAATGACTCAATGAACGCTGACCACCAAACCGTTCGAGTGTGGTTGCAAGGGACCGATTACGCAGGGTATGAAATCGAGCATTCAAACGCCGAGAACGGCACCTTGTGGTGGGAAAGTCGAACCCCTGAAAATGGGCAACTGCTCAGTTTCGATGGCGTGGATTCAACCAGTGAAGTGACCCGCCTCGAACCGACCAAATCCTTTGCATGGGCAGTTGAAGTCACGGACACCAATCGGCTTACAGATATCACACGCGTGAGCCTTATGCTTGGCAACGACCCAACATTAGGCCTTCGTTACAACACGAACCTTGGTACATGTGAGGCACTGGATGCTCGCATCCAAGTCTCACCCCAATGCATCGGGACGACAGGCGATACGCTTGCCGTCCAATTTGCGGGCACAGTTGATTGGACCTTCGTAACACCTTCAACCAATGATGGCCGAATTGAAATCATCATCGAAGATTATGACGGCACAACCTCGATTCTCTACGAGAATGAATGGACCTATGAACCAGAAATGAACGTCACCTTCCAGTCCTTGCTCGACATAGAAGGGGCCGTGCAGGGTGAAATCGTTGAAGGATGGAGCATTGCATCCGGTGAAACGATTCAACTCAACGCTTCTGTCTACCATTTGCTGAGTGACACAGGTTACTCTGGGCCTGTTTCGGTTTACTACAACGGGAAACTCCAGAACGATCGCTGGTCGGGAGGAACATCAGGCATTGTGACTGATGGTCATCTCTCTGTAGAGTTTGAGGCACCACTCGGTGCAGGTTTGTTGTTTGAGATGGAACTCTCCGTTTGGGACCCCTACGCTGCCCAAGAACTCCTCAAGTTGGAACTACCAACGTTGCGGGTCGATGGAGCAGCACCCTACTTGCTTGATTCGACCCTCGGCGAGGGCACATCGAGGTTCCACCTCAGCGAAGTGGAAATCGGGGCCAACATCGAAGAGGCCAATCTCTGGTCGTCCAATCTTTCCATCACATGCCAGGTACGCTCGCTTGAGAACGAATGGCCTGCTCTCACCTTGAGCAGAGCCTCCTCAACCGTTTATGATGGCAAGACAATGTTCGCCTTCGTCTTCGATTTTAGTGCACTTGGCGACCCATCTGAACTCTCCACACAAGCCAACATAGCGTGTTGGGCCGAAGGTCAAGACGATGCCGGATTTGTACTCCAAGCATCGACTGGAAATTCAGAATTAGATCCGTGGCTGGTTCTCCCGTTGAACAGCGTTGGCCCCGATGTGGCCATTACGGGCGTTGATGTAACAGGCAGCACAGAGGCAGGCGGCACCATGCGAATTGGTGTCAAACTTGTCAGCCTTGGCGAGGCAATCGATGAACCATTCAATGTCTCCATCTATTCAGAATCAAAAGGTGAGCGAACCCTGGTCGGTCGAGAAGTCGTTGCAAGCATCGGCATGAACACCGCTACAACGCTCCGCAGTTCAATCACGGTACCAAGCGGTGCTTGGACCCTTCATGTGGAAGCAGATGCCGAGCAGCGGATGTGGGAAGTCGATGAGACAAATAACGCATGGAACCGTTCCTTTGCGCCACAGACAGACGCCATGAGCACAAGCGTTGTGTTGCTGGGTGGCGGCTTTGGCGTAGCAGTGCTTGCTGGCGCAGTTGTGCTGTTGCGAAGAAAACAATCTGATGAGCCCTTGGTCGAAGAAGTGCCACAGGAAACCACTACCATCCCTGCCGTCAAACCAGCGACGGCGGGATTGACTGGCCCACCACTACGTACATCTGCACCAAAACCAAAACCTGCTGGATTGAAGGGACCACCTCCACGTTCCAAGCCAACAACTGAGGCAGCCCCAGCCATCGATGGCGCTGCTGCTTTGGACGCCTTGGTGCCTGCGATCGCAGAAGGAACGCAGGATCACTCGATTGGAACGGTGGTCAATGAATGGTCACAATTGCCACCGGGTGGCGACTATGATTACGCTCTCGACCAAACTGTGTACAAGGGCGAAGAATGTGGCACATGGCGCATGAATGAAGACAAAACATTCACGAGAATTGAATGAAAGCATTTCATGGCTTACCTTCTTGAACGGTAAGCGCTTCATCGCAACATGGCCAAGGAAGACATCGAGGATGTTGTCCGAGTGCTGGCCATTTGTTTCCGTGAAGGGCAAGCCCTCGATGCGCTCGAACTCGAACGAATCATGTCCTTTGACATGGAATGGATTTCACCCGACGAGGCAGAAACCGCAGTTCAGGCCTTGATCAAAGCTGGATGGTTATCCGGGCCAGAGGATGCATTGGAAGCAACTGTGTCCTTGGATTCCATCACATCACCGCTCGGCTGGCACCCACGCCCAGCAAGGTTGCTCAACCCGATTAATGTCGATCATGTGGACGCAACATCAACTGAAGAAACACCAACAGAAGTCCGAACCGCACCCCTTCCATCCACGCCACGGACCCCAACGCCATCCAGCGTGGCGAGTCCACAAAACATCGATG
>JAQXFM010000231.1 GCA_029250305.1 Candidatus Poseidoniaceae archaeon
ACCGACAGTGGTGCGTTGCATGCAATGTCATGATTCGCTCAAGCGAGCATGAACTGCAGGCATATGCTTCCGTGTCATGGGTCAACGCAGATGATATTCTGCAGGAAGTTGAGATCAAAGCAGTTACGACACATGAATTGCAAGTGTTCGAAGTTGAAGCCGGAAAAACTGCGGTTTCAAAATGGGAAGAAGTACCCGATTTCGCTGGACCCGGATGGGTTGCCGACGTGGTCTTCGACATTTAGAAAAGAAGTGGGAGGGCCAAAGGTGGACGCTCGTTCCTCTTGGCCAAGCCCACACACTTCCTCCATCCCGTGACCCCACAGCACTCATGGCCCCAGGTAGGGCTGCTCCGTTCCCGGCCTGACCTGTTCCCCCGGTTATCCAATTACTGTTCCCCTCCGGGAACAGTTCTCGGCACCCGAGTCATGTGGGGGCGAGACATCAATGTCCGCATGTGGAAACCAAAAGGCCGCTTTCGCCGCCCAAAGGCGTTCGGTCCACCATAAAGTCGATTTGTGGTACAGGGTACGACTAGCTCCCCACCTATCCCGTGCAATCCTACAACTTGCTCTATTTGAACAAAACCCTTCAGAAACACCGACGCAAAATTAATTCAGTAAGTGGCAACAATCATGATGAATAACAAGAAAATCAATGCAATAATAATTCCGATAATCGTCATGACTGAGGCGACTCCGACGCTTAAACCCACAGCAGTCGCTTGTATTGCTCCGCCCAATGGGCTACCTTTCACTTGTGGCTGTGCATGAGGTTGTACATTCACATTCGGTACGGGGGTACTTGTTATTGATGCAGGATACTCAACTGCACCATAGTGAACCTGGGGTGTAACCGCAGGGGTTTGAATCAAATTGTAACCATATGTCGCCAAAAAGAAACCAAGTGGTACGAGAAGACAACATGAGGTGAACATTGTTGGGAAGAAGGTGCCTTGGCCGCATCCCATTGAGTCATAATCCCCTCCACTAACTGCTGCTCCGAACCATGACTCGCACGAAAACCACAAATTCCACTCCATAAGTGCAAGCCAAATTCCAAACAGGATCACACCTACGCCAACAAGCATCATGCCGATGGAAAATTGTTGCTTTGTGAGCCCAAATGCGAATTCTTCATTCCCAAGATGAGTATTCGATTTAATTTGAGGGGATGTGTCATCAGTTCCGGGGCGCAGTGCACTTTGTTTGGTCAAACATGAAGGACAGGAGATCATTCCCTCATAGTCTGCAGGTACACGAAGAATGGTTTGGCACTCGAGGCATTGGATCTCGATGATTTTTTTCTTTGGTATCACCTGTCTGATGATTTGAGATGAAGGTGGTGTGGTTTCAAGTGAATCATCCGCCTTCGTGAGACGATCGATGAGAACCTTTTTTGTCCCCGAAACAGGAAGACCATTTTCACGGCACATCCCTTTGAGTTGGATGACTGTTTTGCCCTCATAGTCAGAAGCCATGTGTCCCCATGTGACCCATTGGAATTAAGCGTTGAGCCGGTAGCAGACTTTTCAGAATGTTTAGTCAGATGAAGGTTCTTCTTCGTACTTCGAAGGGCAGGATGTCTTGATAATGTCAGCTTCGAGCACATAGACTCCATCCTCGAATTTGAGGATACCTTGGGCATAGACCGTCCGGTTGTCCCCAAGACCGTTTGAGACCGATGCATCAGAATAATCGATGCTTAGTTCGTGTGATTCACCATGGAGAGTGAACACCAGTGTGCTGTTATCGATGCTACCATCCAACACTTCACCGCGCACTGCAATCTCCTTTCCAACAAATGCATCAGGGTCTTCCATTAGATCGTCAACAGCCCGAGTTGGTTCTGGAGCCTGAAGCAGAATCACACCCAACAGGCCGATCGTGATGACCGCCCCGAGAATGAGAAAACGAGTTCTGCGAGCGTACATTCAAACACCTCCACGCTGCGGTCATTCATCAACCCGTTGGCTTTCACGGTGTGCAAAGCCAATCGCTTCATCGATGGAATCATAGGGGCTTTGCTGAAGTTTCTTACGAACGCCGTTGATGATTGACTTCGTGAGAGCAGGTCCTTCGAAAACAAAGCCGCTGTAGGCTTGAAGCAAGCAAGCGCCTGCACCAATCTTTGCCCAGGCATCCTCTGCGTTGCTAATTCCACCTACACCGACAATTGGCCATTCACCATTCGTCAGTTCATAGATTCGGTGAATCATGGCCGTTGAGCGGGTGTTTACTGGTGCACCACTCATGCCCCCTGTTTGGCCGAAGATGTTTCTGTCCTTTTCCGTCGTTGCTTCGGGACGTTCAATGGTTGTGTTCGTTGCGACGATGCCATCGCATCCGGCTTCACGAGCAGTCTTGACAACGGCAACCAATTGGTCATCCGACAAATCTGGTGCTATTTTTACGAGGAGTGGTTTCACGCCGACCTGATGTTGCTGTGCCATTGTTGTGTTCACTGCGTTGCAGGCTTCGACAATCGATGCCAATGCATCATCATGCTGTAACTCGCGCAAGTTCGGGGTGTTGGGCGATGATACATTGATCACAAAGACATCACAAAAGGGCCACAAGCGTTCCATGGTTGTAGCATAGTCACCTGGAGCCTCATCCAACGGAGTCAGTTTTGATTTACCCAAGTTCGCCCATAATGGGACGGATGGTTTGCCAAATTTTGCCACATGCTTTGCGAGTTGTGCAGCTATGTTTTGGGAACCCGGATTGTTGAAGCCCATGCGGTTCACAAGCGCTTTGGAAGTTCCAGAACGAAACATCCTCGGCTTTGGATTCCCACCTTGTTCGAGCGCCGTAACTCCTCCGATTTCGATAAAGCCCAATCCAAGAGATTCCCAGCCACGTATGGCCTCCGCTCGCTTATCCATTCCAGCAGCGAGTCCAAAGGGCGTCGGATAGCGGGAACCAAATCGTTGAACTGGAAGCGCCTTAGGCGAATACATTCCACGAAGTAGGCTTCGTGTGACGGGGTTGCTACTCAAAATTCTCAGGCCAAGAATGGCCCGACCGTGTGCTTTCTCAGAGTCCTGGACGGCAAGGAATGGCCGACTCGTAAGCCTGTAACCGATTCCCATGATTGATGCCTTGAACCGACATCCTTCAAGACTTCGGCCTGTTGGAGTGAAATGTGCGGATTGATGATCAAATGTGGCCGGCCGTTCGCGAGGCTGCTCGGAGAATCTTACGGGAGGATTCGCTCATCATTCGAACGCCCGCTCGGTTTGGCGAAGAGATCGAACGACTCATCCTCATGATGGGTGATGCCCAACCGTCGAGACTTTCATTCCCAGCGGTCATTGAGGTAGAAGCTCCCTCGATCGATGTGGAGCAAGTCATCGAGGCATCTGCGAAATCAACTCATTTGGCGCGGCTCGGTCCCGAAGAGCCGCCCGTCGATGTATGTTGGATTCCGCTCGACACGGATGAGGCATGGACAGCCATTTTCGAAGCGTGTGAGGACCTGTTAGAGGCAGGGTACCCTGGTTGTGTAGGATGTGGTGGACCAAACAGTGAATTGCCTTGGGATGAAGAAAAATTCAGGCAAAGTTGGTCAACCAGCCGATGACAAATAGTGGAACTTTTTCGGTGAATTATCATACAGATACTATAGTATCTGGGGCCAAAGAAGGGCATAGAGAGAGTTCAAGTAGCCTCGGCGATGCGGTATAGAACGATGACGATTGTAATTCTGGCCGAGAAACCAAGCGTCGCCAATGATATTGCCAACGTCCTCGGTGTCAAAGGAAAACATGAGACCCACTGGCAAGGTGATGGGATTGTCGTCACATGGGCCGTTGGTCACCTTCTTCAACTGAAGTACATGGATGACTATGATGCTGCTTTCAAGGATTGGAGAAAAACTGTTGACCGCCTCCCTTATGTCCCTGAAACATTCGAATACAAACCAATCGGTGGACGAGGAAAGAAACAACTCACCGCCGTCTCCAAATTAATCAAAGACAAGTCAGTCACGGAAATCGTCAATGCGTGTGACGCTGCCCGGGAAGGTGAATTGATTTTCAGAACCATCGTCCAACACACCAAATCCAAAGCAAAGACCTCACGAATGTGGCTTCAATCAATGACCAAGGACGCCATCACAACGGCGTACGAGGGGCGAAGGGATGGTACCGAGTACAATGCGTTGAAAGACGCAGCATACGCACGTTCTGAAGCCGATTGGATCATTGGAATGAACGGCCCACGAATTGCAAATTCCTTCCTACCTCGCAAGCGAAATGAGCGTGCTGCAATATCGCTTGGCCGAGTCCAAACAGCCACACTCGCAATGGTTGTTGACCATGAACTCGAGGTTCTTGCTCACAAGCCCTTGCCGTTTTGGCAACTCAATGCAGATTTCAAAGCCGGTGAAGCCTCATGGAACGCACGCTGGGAACGAACAAACCACGTTGACAATCCTGATGAACCGGACTACAAACCACACCGAATCGTCGAGCAAGCCGAGCATGACCGACTCAAGGCCATCGTCGAATCAGGCGCCAAGGCTGATGTCGAGGAAACACGAAGGGATGCAAAGGAAAAGGCTCCACTAAACTATGACTTAACCAGCCTCCAACGTGAAGCCAACAACCTTTGGTCGTGGTCTGCAAAGCGAACACTCGGCATCGCTCAGAATTTGTATGCCGACCTGAAACTCACTACCTACCCACGTACTGATTCACGCCACTTGCCAACCGACATGAAGGAAGAAATTTCTAAAATCGTCCGTCAACTGGGTGCTCAAGACGATTACAACGACCACAGTTCCACATTAATCTCTGATGGATTGCAAAACACGGGTAGAAATTTTGATGATGCAAAAGTCAGCGATCACTTTGCCATCATTCCAACCGGAAAAATTCCAGACGGGTTCACAAGCACAGATCACAAGAAACTGTATGACCTCATCGTACGAACGTTCCTTGCGTCATGGTACCCACCTGCTGTTTGGGATGTGCAAAAGCGCATTGCAACCATCGAAAAAGAACGTTTCCTCAAGGAAGTCCGCACCATCAAGACAGCGGGATGGCGCGCCGTTCGCCCTAAGAAGCAAGATTTGCCAGAGGGATGGAACACACTACCTGCGAATCCATGCAAAGCCGACATCAGTGATTTTGAATTCAAGGAAGAGAAATCGAAGCCGAAGGGACGACTCAAGGAAGCAGGACTTCTCCGTTTGATGGAACACGCAGGAAAGCACATCGAAGATGAGGATTTGGCTGCTGCCCTCAAAGAAAAGGGACTTGGCACACCTGCGACCCGTGCTGACACAATCGAAAAGTTGGTCGATCGTGGCTACATTTTGCGTGCAAGAGGAGGCAGCATCAGTGCAGCCGCTCACGGCATTCGAATCATCGACGTACTCCGTAGAATTCCTGTCGAATGGATTACATCACCGGAACTGACTGGGGAAATGGAAGCATCACTCCTTCGTGTTCAGCGCGGTGATGATCCAAAATCGACGTACATGCAAACCATCGTGAACCAGACAACCTCGCTTGTGGAGCGGATAAAGAACCACGACCGAGCAGAGTTGTACCTACAAGATGAATCAATTGGAGACTGTCCGGCATGTTCAGCATCAATCCGTGAAACCACCCTTTCTTACCAATGTGAGAAAAACGAGGGGCGCGACAAGGGATGCTCCTTCGTATTCTGGAAGGATACGAGCGGGCGATGGTTTGATCGTGTGACAGCCAGGCGCCTGTTACAAGAGCGTGAACTGACTGACTTGCATGGTTTCTTCAGTCGCTCTGGCGAAGGCTATGTGGCAACGGTCAAGCTCACCGACGAAGGTCGCGTCGAATTTGTTGGCGGAGGACAATCATCCACCGACGAAAATGATGAGGAGTTGTGCCCTTGCCCGTCGTGCGATCATGGAACCATCCGGATTGGCCAAACCATGTACGCCTGCGATTACGATGACTGTAAATTCAGAGGTCTATCGAAGGAAATGTGCAAGCGTTTCATCACCCCTGAAGAGGCAAAAGTCATCATGACGAAAGGAAAGTCAGACCTTCTCGAAGATTTCACTTCCAAAAAAGGCCGCCCCTTCAAGGCCTTCTTGATGATTGAGAACACACGCGTGAAATTCGATTTCCCGCCACGTGAGGCAGCAGCAGATGCAACCCGCTTCCCAATCGTCGAAGGTGTAGTTGCCATTTGCCCCACTCACAAAGTGAACATTATTGAAACAGAAACACATTACCAACCTGAAGAGGGGGCTGTTGGGTGCAAGTTGCAGATTGCTAGGGAGATCTCCAAGCGAGAAATCACACGCGAAGAAGCGAAAGAACTCATTGAAAAGAAGACACTCGGTCCCTTTGACAACTTCAAGTCAAAGAAAACCAACAAAGACTTCGCTTCTTCTATATACATCAAGAAGAACGAGAGCATTGGTTACAAATTCGCCAAGCGCTGAGCATCGAAAACAGCCGCAATTGCAGCAGTTCATGAGCGAAGATTCATGGGTGTCGCTCCGTTGTTCCCGACATGCTCGAGCGTTCATGGGATGTCATCATCGTTGGCGCAGGCCCAACAGGTGGGCGAACTGCGACCCATCTTGCATCCCTTGGGCATTCAGTATTGATGCTCGAAGAGCACAGTGAAATCGGTCGTCCATTCCAGTGTGCTGGCCTCGTCACACCAAAAGCAATGCATGAAGTGGCACTTTACAACTCGGTGTTGCAAGAAATTGATGGCGCACGTATTCACGGGCCAGATGGCACATTGGTGCCAGTTGGTACCGATGGTAAATTGCGGACATATGTTGTCTGCAGGAAGCAATTCGACCAAGGTGTGGTTCAGCAAGCCATGCAAGCTGGTGCAACACTCTCACTCCATTCTACTCCAGTTAACGCTGTGGCAACTGACGCTGGTGTGGATGTAGAGATCAGCATCGATGGTGAAATCGTCAACATGCATACCAAGTTGCTCATCGGGTGTGACGGAGCCCACAGTTGGACAAGACGTCACTTCAAGATGGGGCGTCCGAATGAAATGATGATTGGTTTCCAAGCGGAAGTTCAAGGGTATGAAGGCAAAGAGCGATGGCTGGAAATGTACAGTGGCTCTGCCATCGCACCCGGATTCTTCGCTTGGGTAATCCCCTCAGGATTTGGAAGCCATCGAATTGGAGTTTGGTCCACGCCAGACAGACTCGGCGGAAAAAGCGTGGAGCAATGCTACGAAGATCTGTTGAATCACGAAATGTGGAGCGAACGGTTCTCGAATATTACCGAAACTGCAAGGTATTGTGGACCAATCCCGAGTGGCATGGTCAAGAAGACCGTTGCCAACCGAGTCATGCTTCTCGGTGATGCTGCAGGAATGGCCAAACCAACCACAGGCGGAGGCATCGGACCAGGCTTCCGTCAAATCAAAGGCATTCTCAAGCCGCTTTCAGAAGCGATTAATTCCGACCAATTGAATGAGAAGCAACTCCATAAAATAACCAACAAACATTTCACCGCAATGAAAAAAGATCAGGATAAAGCACGGACGTTGAGAAACCTGCTCGTATCGGATACGACTGACAAAGAACTCAACAAACATTTCACCAACTTTGCTCGGGAAGATGTACTCGAATTGATCAACGAAATCGGTGACATCGAAAAACCAGTTCCACTCGGTCTGGCCCTCATCAAAAAAGTACCAGCGTTTAGACGACTTGCGCTTCGAGCAGGTACCAAATTGATGTTCCGTTAGAGGGTTGCTCATGGGACAAATCAAACTTGAGCAACGAGTTCGTTACCCACCGTTTGAGCCCGGCAGGTTCGCCCCTGATACCTTGCCAATTGCAACATCTACAATTGAAATCGCCGAAGATGTTCAGCCGTCCGATGTTGTTGACTACCTTTCCAATCAACCACCGAGTTTCCAATTGGGAACTGAAAACAACTGGATTGTCGAACAGCGTTACACCTTCGAGGACGAAATTTTTGACGATTCAAACATCAAGCGAACGAAAGAGTACGTCGAGTACAGGGAAATCCCAAGAATTGTGAAACGTCATCGACAAGGTTGGTACTTGACACCAAATCCTGTCCACAAAGTTGTTCGGCAATTCATGTCGTTCTCAGTTGTCGTGCTCTTGCTATCCTTGGCCTATTTGTTCATTGAACCAATCTTGAGTTCAATGGGGATTCCCGGTGTTGGAACAGGAACCGTTCGAATTGGTTTGCTCGATTACCCTGCCCTTGCGATTGTCGTGGTTCCACTGCTTTTTGCACCGCTCATCCTTCGCGTGGCGGCAAATTTTGTCGATTTGGTATCCCAACGGAAATTTCTCAATTCTGCCCCATCTGACCCCGTCATTCATTTTGAAGGCGTGCCGAAAGCGGGCCAATCACTTCGGGTGAACGTGGAATTCAAAGAGCGTCCAGAGAACTGGAAGACGATCGAGGTAATGTGGCGTGTTGGTATATTGTCACCAGCCAGAGAAGAAGTCTTTGCGGCTCTGGGACGATCGACAGCATCACAGCCCCCACCTGGCCTCACCACTTCTCTTCCCCACCACTGGG
>JAQXFM010000251.1 GCA_029250305.1 Candidatus Poseidoniaceae archaeon
CCAACTCGGGGGGGGGAGTTTAGTGGCGCTGCCGGTACAATTCACGACCTTGTCCTCCAAGGTCTGCTCGACGGAATCGGCAAGGCGGAGCGCGTGGCAACGTCTCGTCATGCCTCGATCGATGAAGCAGCCGCCTCATGGGCTTGGTTGCTTGCTGCAGGTCGCTCGGCTGGCCAAGACTGGCACTTCGAATCCAATGCAAGGGATCGCGCTGGGGCTTGGCTTGCCGCAACCAAAACCTTGCTTGCTGCCGGTGAATCCTTGCTTGCTGCTGAACCAGATGAAATCGATGGGCTAAGGATTGAATGGCAAACTGCCTTCGACGCCTTGAGGGTCGTTACGGGCGAATCCGCCTGATTGAACTCAATGAGGCAGCAGGATCCAGATTGCCACACCGACGAGGGAGGCGCCCAAAGCGATGTTCAATCGCTTTGCATTCTGTTGGGAACTGAACGTGCGTCGCAAGGCAACACCGAACCCGGCCCAAACCAAAACCGCCGGGTATCCAGCGAAGGCATTGAGGGCAACAAGCGCCACTTTCGCAGTGATTCCTTGGCCAAACAATGTACCCCATGTGGCCATAATAGCGAGGAAGTGAATCCATGCCTTCCCGTTGACAAATTGCAACATGGCACCAGTGAGAAAACCCAGTTGATCTGTGGCCTCAGTCTCCTCGAGCGGTTTCGTTTCAGATTTCGCAATCACGTACCCAAGGTAAGCGATGTAGGCAGCTCCCGCATAGGTCAGAAGATTGAAGAAGTTTTGATTTGATTCGATTGCGGTAATCGCAACGCCGACAATCACGCCAAGAACTGACCACCCTGTGAGCATGCCAAGCGTGAGGGGCACGGTTGAGCGGAACCCGTGCTGGGCGCCGTGTGCAGCACACAGCATGTTGTTGGGACCTGGTGTGAAACACATTGGTACGATAAAGACAAGCAACGCAATCAGCGCACTGGTATCCATTTTTCATGCCTCGAATGGTGAGGGTCAGACGTTCGCAAATCCACGTTCGATGTCTGCCCACAGGTCTTCCACGTCTTCGATTCCAATGCTCATTCGAACATAGCCAGGCACCAAGCCTGCTGCATGTCGGACATCTTCTGGAATCATCATATGGCTGGAGTTGAAGGGGCACTCGACCAATGACTCAACGCCGCCAAGGCTTGTTGCTTCGTAGATGATTGACAGGCCTCGCATGAATTTGAGGGCCGCTTTGTCGCCGCCTTTGACGACGAATCCGATCATGCCCGTGCCCTTAGGCAACACGCGCTGAGCGACTTCATAATCGTCATGGGAAGGGAGAGCGGGGTGGTTCACTCGCTCAATCATTGGGTGTGCTTCAAGACGTTGAGCAAGGGTGGCCGCATTGGAACAAATCGTTGGCATGCGGACATGAAGTGTCCTCATACCCCGTTCCAAAAGGTAGCTACTGTGCGGGTCTGGCGAACCGCCAAAGTGCACCTTGCGTGGGAAAATTTTGGCGATTAACTCCTTTGAACCGACAACGGCTCCGCCGATGATGTCTGAGTGGCCACCGAGGTATTTGGTGGTGGAATGAATCACCAAGTCTACGCCCATGGACAACGGCTGGCACCCCCACGGTGAGGCGAAGGTGTTGTCAATAATGCACAACAAATTATGTCGCTTTGCGACGTCAACCATGGCTGGAATATCGCAGACTTTCAAGACTGGGTTGGTCAGGGTTTCGATGTAGAGAATCTTGGTGTTTGGTTGAATGGCTGCTTCGTAAGCCGCCGGGTCTCGCATATCGGTCATGGTCGTTTCGATGCCAAAGCGAGGGAGTTCTTCGGTCATGAGGCCGTACGTGCCACCATAGACGTCAGTGGAGGCAACAACGTGATCGCCAGAACTGAGAAGGGACATCAAAGTAGTAGCAATTGCTGCCATTCCAGAACCAAATGTTTCTGCGTCTTCTCCGCCTTCCATGGCCGTAAGTTTCTGAGCCACTGCATCCGAGTTCACGGTAGAAAGACGGGCGTAGAGAAGGGTGTGTTGTGCGCCTGCGGCCCATCCAGCATAGCGGTCATCGGTGAGTTTGTAGGTCGAGGATTGGAAAATTGGTGTGTTCACGGCATCGCCAATATGGTTGGTTCCACTGTGAACTGCTTTGCTTCCAAAACCTTGGAAGTCGGTTGATTTTTTATCGCTCATATGAATCCCTCAAAGGTGGCGAAACCGTGGCCATCATTTACTCTTCCGAGTCAGCATGTGTAAACAACTCGACAACAATGTTGCCCAAGAAGAGGGCACCGCCACCAATCAGAATCCATGTGCTCCAGTCCACAAGGCCGAGGCCAAGGCCATATGCTGTTGCCCATACCGGCTCAAGCGCATAGATAATTGCGGCTTGGATTGGGTGCAAATACCGCTGGTACATGTTAAGCAAAAGTAAGCAGAAGAACGAACCTCCAATGCCTAAACAAAGCACAGGGAGAAACACGCCATCTGCGAAGATGAATCGCCATTCTTCGATGCTCCGTCCACCTCCGAGCAGCAGAACCATGGCTACCGCGCCAAGGGCGACGACTGCGAACGAAGTTTGTGTAACCCCAACCGGGTCCATCACTTGGGTGATCCTCTGTGTGTAGATAATGTGCAGCGCAAAGAAAACGGCGCAAACCACCGTCATCACTTCGCCAAAGCCCCATGTAAGGTGGGGGGGGCCTTGGATGAATCCGGCTCCGAATGTAGTGAGCAATACGCCGAACATCAGCACGCGGGACGGTTGGGATTTCGTCATGAAAATCGTGATCAGAGCCGTGAACACTACGTAAAGAGAAGTGAGGAACGCAGAAACAGCTGGGTTGATTTCGTCAAGTCCAATCATCTGAGTGACGAAGCCAACAAGCATGACGCCGCCAAGCAATGCGCCGCCTTTCCATTGTTCTTTGTCCCGCAATGCAGCCCTTGCTTTTGGAAAGAAGATCACCATCACAAGTGCTGCGATCGCAAACCGCGCAGCAAC
>JAQXFM010000033.1 GCA_029250305.1 Candidatus Poseidoniaceae archaeon
ATGGAGAACCTCCCAACCCTCTTGCTCTGCCATGTCGATGGTCTCAAGCAAAATATCCCTCGCCCATGCACAAATCGCTTCATGTGCCTCAATGCGTCCGAAACGAGCGTTCTTGTAACCAGTGTAGCCAAAGCATGTGACGAGCAACCATTTGAGAGCGTTTTGTTGTTGGTCGAAAGAGTCACCTTTCTGACGAACAAGCGTTTTCAGGAACCTTCGGCGCTCAATGAGGGGCGCAACGATGCGTCCAAGAAAACCATGAACGCGTGCGCAAGTGTGGGATGGCAAACCTGGTACTGGGAGCGCTTTGGACGAACGAACAGGAAACAAGCCTGCACCGAAGTGGCGCCGTGCATGTCGTTCAGTAAAGGCACGTTCTGCTTCATCTGGATGAAGCGGAACAAACGTCGCAGACGATGAAGCACCTTCCGTTTGACAGCAGGGGCAATTGAGCGTTTCAGTGGAGATGTTTCGCGTGGCGATGATGCTCGGAAAGAGGCTTGCAAAATCCAGTTCAATCACATGTGAATACACACCGGGTTTGCTGTCAAGATAGAGCCCGCCACGATCTGCGTGAAGCAGTGACCATGCCGTCTTAGTGTCTTCAGGTCGGTTCTTTTTCCAAGGCACCAGCACCCCATCTTCCATCGCAGTGCGCATTTGAATCGCACTGATCACAGAACCAGGTGAAAGTCGAGAAATATCTTGGGGCGATTGTTGCGAGTGACGCGCAAGTTCGAACAAGCCTTGCAACCCACCCTCGCGAACAATGAAACTCCCCACTCGGTCAATGTGCAACCGGCCATACAAAGGAATGTAGCCATCTTTGTGCAATGTTTGCCCGTAAGAATGCAGGGTTCGTGCTGATGTTCGTGCTGCCAAAGGGCGGCCATCACGGCTCAATGAGAGCGAGGCCCCTGATGCCCGAGCCAATCGCATCAGCGCAGGAAAATGGAGTCCATCGCCGCCATCCGTCACGACGACATCGGGGTCGAGTTCCGCCATTGTGGCCTCCAATTGATTGAGAAAATGAGATGCGCTTCGGGCAAAATCCCGCGAGATGCTCACCGCTGGAAGTGAGGTAGCATCGCATGTCCCATCTGAAGAACACGTGCGAAATTCAATTCGTTCAAGTTCAGCATCCTCAGTATGGAAACCGTTGGCTGTGCTGTAGACGAACGCCATGTGAAGGATGTGGAGCGTTGGATTTGCGTCGACACCCGTGCCTTCGTGATGGAACACACCATCGGCCCAAGCGACCTTCTGAAACGGAGCCACACGATGCTCGACAAGAAAGCGCTGAGCCAAGTGGGCATCCACTGAATACAGGGTGAAATGTTGGTACTGACCTCTCGATTCGATGTGCGTTGCTGCTTTCCTCAAATTCCAACTGTGGTGTACATCGATTTCGAGCACTTCATCGACCTCAGACGCATCAAGCGACAGACGCGAGCGGTGAATCCGCATCATGCCGAGTCCAAACCGGTCTCGGATTTCGGGTTGTTCCAACCACGCCCAGAGATGCTTCAATCGCTGCCGAGTTGCATGAACATGGATTGAGGGACACCAAGGGACATTGACCTTCATCGATCCATTCGCATCATCGACCAACCACACGTCCAGTGAGGTGCCATTCTGAGCGGGCTGGACATCAAGAATCGTCCCGTTCATGCCCACCCAACCCGTTGTGTTCAAGGGCATCAAGGCGCCGCTGCAATTGCTGATTGTGGGCCATCACTTCGACAATCATGGACAGCAGCATCGGTTTCCAAACTTCATGTGATGGCAACATACCACCTGCAGTTCTTCGATTCCGAACCCCTGTCAACAATTCATCAAACAGGCGTTTTTCCGTCGAAGGGAGCGCCCGGCGGAATGGCTCCAATGCCTTCAGTTCATCTTCGATGCGCATCCGCCATGTTGGTACTGTTCGACCCATACACAAAGCATCGAATGGAAGACAACCATCTTTCGCATGACCCTCGAGGATTCAAGTGAAAGTGAATCAGTCGAGCAGGTGGGCATTGACCGTCGTCTCACACTTCTTCCCATCGAGGACGGCCATGACCGCGAGGGCGATGTCACGCCCAACACGTGCTTGAGCTTCCATTGTAGCGGCCCCGATATGAGGAGTCCCATGGAAGTTCGCATGCTGAAGCAGTGGTGCATCGGCTGGAACGGGCTCAATTTCGAACACATCAAGAGCGGCGGAAGCAAGAACGCCAGCCTCAAGCGCTTCAAGCAGGGCGTTTTCGTCAATGATGCCGCCTCGGGCGCAGTTCACGATGTGGTTGCCACAGTCGATGCCGTCGTTCGACCGCCCAGGCATCATAGCAAGGCGCTTTGCGTTCACCAAGTGGTGAGTCTCATCGTTCAAATTACAGTGAATCGAAATATGTGTACAATTGGCAAAAAGGGTGTCGACATTTTTGTGAAGAATTGTGTTTTGTGATTTGGCGACTTTAGGAGGAAGATAAGGATCGTAGGTGTGGACGTCCATGCCGAGGGCTTGTGCAATGGTGCCAACGCCCTGTGCAATGCGGCCGAAACCGATCAAACCGAGATTTTTTCCCGAAAGTTCAGTCCCTTTCATGGCTTTTTTCTCCCATTGACCGTTGCGAAGACCACGGTCTGAACGAGGGATGTGTCTCAAGGATGACAAGAGATGCCCAATGGTCAATTCAACAACGGATTGAGTCGATGCACGAGGAGCATTGACGACGGGAACACCGGATTGTGCGGCAGCCTCAATGTCGATGTTATCGACCCCAACACCGGCACGCCCAATGACCCGCAACCGGTCGCTTGTCGCCTCAATGACACCAGCAGGGATTTTCGTAGCACTCCGGACAACAATGGCATCAAATTCTGAAAGCGCTCCGTTCAGTAAATCTTCGCCAGGAATGGTCCCAAGAACCACTTCATGACCGGATTCCTCAAGCAGAGTAACAGCATCTTTTGCCATACCGTCCGTGACAGCGATTCTTGCCATAACGGGTGTGCAACCGAGAAAGGTCATGAATCTTAGGCCACGTTCGAACATAGCCCCAATGTTTGAAACGGGCTCAGCCGTAGGCTACGATGAGGGGTACCATGGCCGATGTCGATGTCAATGCATTGTTGTGGGCGCTTGGATTGCTGTCAATCCCGCTCTTTCTTGCCCTACCAATGCGGATTGCATGGCGGCTGTTCACTGGAACTGGTCACGAAGAATCGCAGTACAGAAACACTGTGCTACAAATCATCGATGCGGGCCGACAAGTCGCACCTTTTCGTGCAACGCTGGACGATGTGGCACGGAGCCTTCACATCCAACCGAGCCAACAACGATTGATCGAAGCAGACCTGTTCCATCCTTTGACGCTCTCACATTTTCTATTGTTGCCGACCATCATCATCTTCCCCCTAGCAGCAGTCATGGCGTTACCCGTGATTCTTCTTGGCTTGCCAGTGCTCATCTTAATCGAAATGCTTCTCATTCGACGGCGGTTGCTGGTCAAAGGCTTGACTGCGATTGAGAAACTGATGCATTGGCAGATTATCCATATCCCTAAACCTCACAGAGGCACTACGCAAGACGCAACCAAGATGAATGAATTCTCACAGCACGTTACTCACTTTAACCACGTGCCGCAGGGTGCATTTTTGGGCCTCTTCGCATGGCTCATTGTCCACTGGACCTTCAATCTTGATTCATGGGTGATGGAACTTAGCGTCGCCACTGGCCTTTACATTGTCCTCTTAGGGGCTTTGAGTGTGATGAACACCGCCTTTGAGTCTGATTTAGTGTTCGTCGACCCGGCAAAAGGACGATTGGTTCCTGTCGACCAATGGCTGGAGAGCATCCTCAAACCGCTGGTTGGCATTGGATTGGTGTTCTTGATTGGAAGGAACCTCCTCGATGAATCACGCTCAGGCAACGCCGTCCTGTTTGCTACGTCAATTCTCATGCTGCTGTATGGTGCAGCCGTTGTTGGAATCGCCTTCCGATGGGGCTACTCCCTTTGGCGTGGAAGTCGAGTCAAAGATGACTTTGAAACCCAAATCATCGAAGCAATCAACCCGCTGTCCTACGATTTGACTCGAACAAAAGGTCGCATTGATTTTCATGTGCGAATGGAAATGAAGGAGCGATTGACGACGTTGAATGAGGCGCCCCCAGATCAGTTAACCTTTGCAGATTTACAAGCACTGCCTGCATCAGACCACAAAGGAACCATTCCGGACAACCCGCTTTGAGTTAGCCTTCCAATTCAGCATCAACAGGCTCGTTTGTAAGTGTAAGTGGTTGGTCTTCCCGAGTGTTACGAAGAGCATAGCCGACGCCAAGAGCGCAAAGCAGTGCGAACAATCCAAACACCATCGAGGCCCCTGTGAATTCTGCGAATACATTACCAAGGGCGCCAAAGAACGTCTGTTCCACTTCCTCCGTTGTCACCTTAGGTGAGATGACCTGCATGAGTGCAGATTGGTTGTACGTTGGTCGTGTGAAGGTGAGTTGGCCTTCGTATGAGTCATCCCAGTTGTCCGAGCGGGTTGTTGGGTCGAGGTCGGAATAGAAGTCAGGTCGTTGCGGGATGGAGATATCGACCGGTGTTGAAAGGTCCAGTGACAGGACGACATCAACGGTGTAAGGGATGCTTGCTTCGAAAAATTCTGCATCTTCGAACAATCCGAGGAAGGCCATGGCTTGGCCAGTCACGTCGAATGCAGCCCATGTGCCCCACTGTGAAGAATCTACATCGAGATCGTAAATCCATGTGTCCGAGACACGTGTTCCCTGTCCCTGTGCATCGTTCGAACCATCGTCTCCGAGGTCAACCTCCATCTGCAAATTGCCGATTTGTGCCGTTTCAACATCGACTTCAGTTGGTGAAAATTGGACGAGCATGTTGTAACTGCCATTTGGAATCCACACATAGTGGGCATCTTCGGTGTAGTACACCAAGCCGTCTTGTCCATTGTTGAAGTTGTTCCAATCACCCTTCCACGCATGTCGAACACGGTCCGTGTCAACTGAGATTGCCTCCTCAGTGCGGAGAGCATCGTAAATCTCGTACGCATCCCAGACGTTGTACTCTGGGTGATCCACAATGCCGTCATCGTTCTGATCGCGCATTAATTGGAGGGTTCGGGCAAGGGCTACAGCTGCATCGACATCTGTAAGGCCGTGACCGACTCGCCAATCATGGCAACGTCCTGTGGCAGAGCGGTAACACTCAGCGGGTACATCGTTGCATGCGTCGTCATCATTGCCTGCCTCGCACGAATTCGCCATTCCCTCGTAGGTTGCCGTGAGTTCGAGGATGAGTTCAAGTTCGTGGACACGAGAGTAGTTGGCCGTTTCCCAATCATCAAATTGCCCATAGGCAGCTGAACCATCACCGCCGACAAGCGAGTCGCCCTCGTCGTGGTCTTCACGGTGGTAATCTGCAACGGTGAGGGAAGGTGCGGCGTTCAGCAGTAAGCCAGCCATTCCACCGACGTGAGGTGTTGCCATGCTCGTCCCCGAGATGGCCATGTAGTACAAATCGCCCTGAGTTTTGGTCGAAGCATCGATGGCTGTTCCTCGAGGAGCCGTTGCCCAAATGTCCCGTCCTGGTGCGCCGACATCAGGCCAGGTGTGCATTTGGTTCATGCATCCTCGACTCGAAAATGAGGTGACTGCGGTTCCGTCGTGAGTGAGGGCAGCAACGGAAATCGCAGATGGAGTGTTGGCGTAGACATTGGTTTTCAGGCCACCTGCACATTCAGCACCACTGCCTCCTGAATTCGATGCTGCAAAGATAACAGCGACTCCATTTTCGTACGTGAGTCGGTCTGTGAGTTGGGCGACGGCTCCGTTCGGATCGTAATCTCCATCGGTGCCCCAAGAGTTGGAAACAACACGGATGTGGTATTCATTTTGTCCGGGAATGGAATGTTGGTAGGTCCATTCAAGGCCCTGCTCGGCTGCGAAAATAGAAGCCCCATCACCGGTGCCCAAAGCGACCAATTGCCCGCCCTTTGCCACACCTGCTCGACGGCCTGCACTTGCGTCGCCATTGCCGGCTATGGTGCCGCCAACGTGCGTGCCATGGCCTGAGGAGGTATCCGAGTTGCGAGTTTCAGTCCAAACACCGTCCCACTTTGCAGAGTAGAGGGTCTTGTCTCCAGCCCATGGGCCGAGGTAATCGTAATCAGGATGGCCGGCGTCAACACCTGTGTCGAGGTCAACAATGGCTGTCCCATCCCCATCCCATTCTGTGAAGGACATGTCGGTTTCGAAAGCAACAGTACCATCTGTGTTGATGATGGCCCGGTGCCATGAGGTGGTTGCGTTCACGACGTGAGTGGTTTCATGCATCATGACCCCAGGAACTGGGTCGCCGCCCCATTCAGAAGGAAGGTAGAAAAATTCGAGTTCACGGTTGAGTTCCAGATACTCGGTCCTCGACCATTCGCTGATGATGCGCACATCACTTGCAGAGGCCTCAAAGAGGCCACCATCGATCAGCGGCGCTTCACCCAAAAGTTCAGCACCGTGCTGTTCGAGCCATTTGCGATCTTGCTGGGTAACTTCACTGTTTAGTTGGTACACGACAGAAAGCGGTGCATCCATGTCCGAGGTTTCCAACGCCTGCTCAAGCGATGCGTCCATTCGATCATAATCCCCTGCGGGATTCAATGACGACATGAGTGGGGCCGCAGAAGCCCCTACCATGAGCAATTGGAGGGTGAGAACGATGAGGACGCCACGTGCCGAGGAGGAGCGCATGGCGACGGGTCACAGTGGCCCTTCAAATGTATTCGCATGGGATGTGTTGTCAGTTAATCCAACCATGGAATGGTTTCTGGGATTTCTGCAAACAAGTTTGCTGGTACTGCTGTCTTGATTTTTGAGACAGACCCAAGCCCTGCTGCCACTTCGGTCTGCCAAGCTTCGTACTCAGCGAAACTTGTCATCTTGAGCACCGGATTGTGCTCACGGTTCCAGTTCAGCGATTTCATTTCGGTCCCAGGAGGATCGTGCCCTGTGCACACAATCAGATGGCCGTCAAGGCGGTCCAGAACTGAAAGTGAATTCCAATGAACACCAACCCGCCCACTCGGCAAATCGTCCCTTCCGGCGCCTCCAGTACCTGTGAAAAGGAAATCACCTGTCATCACATGACCAACAGTCTCGATGAGCATGCTGTCGTTTGTGTGACCCGGGGCATGATGGAACATGAAGTCCGTTTCACCAATGGTGAGGGTCTCCCCGTCTTCGACATACTGTGAGACACCGAGGCAGGAAGTTCCGTGCCACATGAGATACTCACAGCCAAATTTCTCCCGCAATGAAAAACAGGCAGTGATGTGGTCAGCATGGGTATGGGTGGCCATGGCGTGCGTTAGTTTGAGACCACGAGCCTCCAATGCCTCTGCGTAGAGGTCGATGAAGTCGTATACAGGATCAATCAAAGCCGCTTGATTGGTCGATTCATCCCAAACGAGGTAGGTCATTGCCCATCCTGTTGTGTTCAATTGAAGAAAGCCCATGCCACACCCAAAGCAAAGTGGTACTTGAACCATAAGCCGAACATGAACATGGTGGGCATACGAGCATTGATGTGGCAGGGGGCAGAGCAGAAGGCATGCACCCACACGAAGTTGTTCACCTTGAGCACGATGGACGGGTGCTCCTTGTCGATGCGGCTGGGAAGGGTCCATGCCTGCCAGTGACAGGCCGAATGTCAATCGATGCGATGCTTCGACTTCCAACACGAAACGAAGTGGATGCAATGGAGATTCCTTGGTTGGAGTTCCGTCCAACTCGGGTTCGTTTCGGCGACCTAACATGCATGGTCATCAAAGGATATCCGAAGATTGATTGGCCAAGCCACTGGGCGCTGAAAGACGATTTAATCAGCGATAATGCAGTGCATCCAATCGCTCGCGAAGCCATTTATCGTTCCATCCATCGGTTGGTATCGAAGGTGATGATCTGCAACGACCAGAGTCAAGTGCTCCTCGGAAAGGTCGAGCGTGGACACTTCCATGGCTTTTGGACGCTCCCCGGGGGTTACATGGACCACGATGAGCACCCTGCTGTCGGGTGTGTACGAGAAACCAAGGAAGAACTCGGACTGGACATTGTCTTGGAAAACAACGAACCAATTGTCACCCAAAACATATTTTCTGATGAAGGCATATCCTTCGTTTCATTCACCTACCAAGCCCGCTGGAACGGAGATCCAAACACGTTGGATGTACAAACAGAAGAAATAGCTGAGGTCAAGTGGTTTGACTTTGAAGAAGCCCAACGTGTTGCCGTTTCTCACTTCGACCGTGAGGCGCTGCGGTCGCTTTAGTCAGCGATTCCAACTGAAGAACGCGCAGCATTCAGCGCATCATCGAGGCCTTCTGCGTGCGATCCTCCGCCCTGTGCAAGGGTTGGTCGGCCACCACCGCCACCGCGAATGTGCGGTGCGATTTCTCTCAGAAGATCAACAGCATTGTACCGTTCTGATGCAATCGTGTTTTCTGTCACAGCGATCATGATTTTCCCTCCACCTTCTTTTGATCCCAACACCGCGAGGGTTGGTTTGGTTGCGTCAAGGGTCAATTCTTTGAGCATCTTTGTCATTTTCTTGAGGTTCCCATGTGCCTCCATAATGACGACTCGCACTCCATCAACCTCTTTTGAATCGGAACCACCGCCAGACGTTCGCAGCCGAACGATTTCTGCCTCTAAGGCTTCAATTCGCTTGCGTTGTTCTTTCCATTCGGCATAGAACCGTTCAGAGGTGCGAGCCAAATCACCATTCGGCACACCGTACAACTCACTGATTTGTCGAAGAATCTGATCTTGCTCGTTTGCATAGTTAAGCGCTGCTTGGCCAGCTACAATATGCAACCGCTCCACACCATCTTGAACGGCTGCGGAGCGTACGATACGAATCGAACCAATTTGCCCAGGCTCATCGTGGTGTGTTCCACCACAGGCTTGGATATCGTGGTCCGCAATGCGCAGAATTCGAATTGAACTGCCCTTTGGAGCGCCACCTTGATACAAATCAAAACCATATTTTTTGTCGGCATCTTTTCTGTTGAGTTCTGTCTTTTCAGTCCGTTGGACTTGAACAAGCACTTCATTGGCCAAAGCCTCGATTGCATCGAGGTCGGTTCTGTTGAGGCGGTTGAAGTGAGTGATGTCCAGCCGTGCCATCTCAGCCGATTTGTTAGCACCGGCCTGATAGATGTGAGGGCCAAGCACCTGACGTGCTGCTCCGCCTACAATGTGGACGGCAGTGTGGTGATCCATGAGTTGCTTGCGTCGTTTCCAATCGATGCTGCCATGGACGAGGTCGCCCGTATCGAACGCTCCGTCGACTAAGTGGAGAACATGCTCGCCAACCTTGCGCGTGTCAAGGACTGTGCATTGTGTTGCAGCGGTCTTGAGAGCACCATAGTCGCCTTCTTGACCTCCACCCTCGGGGTAGAAACAAGTTTTGTCCAAGATGATTGCATGGGTTGCGCCCTCTGGCACATCCTCTCCGATCAATGGCAAGCAGGCAAGGACTGAACCATCAAATTCCTGTTGGTGGACATCGTCATAGAACAGGAGTTGAGTTGCTGGCAGCGGAGGGATTTCTTCTACGAGTGGTTTTGCTTCGACTGACTGCGCTGCTTGCTTCGCCATCTTTGCGTGTCGTTCTGCCATCTCTGCTGCAAACCCGGTGCGCACTGAGACTGAAGTCCAGCCCGCTTTTCTGGCCAAATTCACGGCCATATCAGGAGCCAAGCCGTGCGAATCGTTCATGTTGAACAGCGTCTCATCAGGGATCCGCTCGGCGTCTTTTGGCAATTGTTTCAACTGCGTGTTGATGACATTGCCACCTTTCCTCAACATCTCGCCATACCGTGCTTCCTCCAGTTCGAGAATCCCCAACAATCCGGCATGGGTTTGCTTCATGGTTGCCCCACCAAGGTTGACTTCAATGTGATGCCGAGCCAAATCAGCCAGTGAAACTGTCAGGTTCAGTTCATCCCTCAATCGGAGCGTGCGGCGTGCCAGCATGCGAGCAAGGTAACCGGCTTTCGCATTCGATGGAACAAGCCCATCACCCAACATGTTGCACAAGGCGTGAAGGTGGTCTGGAATCGCGTAAATCTTTGCCAATGGCTCGGTAACGGCAGAGAATTGTTCACCGGTGACTTTGACCCCCCGCTCCGCCAAACGACGAAGGAACGTCGAGCGAAGTTGTTCAGCATCGACACCGGG
>JAQXFM010000301.1 GCA_029250305.1 Candidatus Poseidoniaceae archaeon
AACAACACGGTCAGCAGTGACTTGCCGCTTGTACCAACGGTCCCGTATACTGCAGACGCTCCAACAGATTGGGTCTTGATGGGTACATTACCTGCAGGTCTCAACTTTGGCACCAACAACGGAACGATATGGGGAACTGCAACTGAGCTGTGGACGACCACAAATTACACAGTTTACGGAAACAACACTGGCGGTTCGTTCAACGCAAGCATCAACATCACGGTGAACGATGAATTGCCAACGATTGCATATTCGCCGAACGATTTGGATTTGACCAACAACACAGCTTCGCTCGATCTTCCACTCTCACCAACCATCACAGGTTCTGGTGAGTTTGTGTCGTGGGCCATCAGCCCTTCAGAGCCAAGCGGTCTTTCCTTTGATGCCTCGACCGGAACGCTCAGTGGAACGCCGACAGAATTACTCACACGCACAATGTACACCATTACGGCGACAAACACTGGTGGAACGGCAACTGCCTACATCAACATCACAATTGTCGATGAAGTTCCAACGATTGCGTACTCGCCGAACGATCTGAACATGACCAACAACAGTGTTTCGATCGATCTCCCGCTTTCGCCGACCATCACAGGTTCTGGTGAGTTTGTGTCGTGGGCCATCAGTCCATCAGAGCCAAGCGGTCTCTCCTTTGATGCCTCAACGGGTGTGCTCAGTGGAACACCAACTGAACTGCTGACTCGTAGCATGTTCACCATCACAGCGACCAACACCGGCGGAACGGCAACAGCCTACATCAACATCACAATCGTTGACGATCTTGTAAATCTCTCCTATTCACCTGAGAACTTGACGTTAACCCGTGATGATCCAATGATCGATCTTGTACCGACATACACTGGTGTTGTCAACAACTGGACCATCGTGCCGAGCTTGCCATCTGGACTGAATTTCTCAAACGGCGTAATCTCCGGAACGCCTGAGATCAACATGACACGAAAAACCTACACAGTGTATGCCACCAACACAGGCGGTTCTTCTTCACACACCATCAACATCACCATCAACGAACCGTTGGGCGTGCTCACCTACGACCCTTCCAATCTGACGCTCACACGAGGCCTCGCCATGCTCACCCTGGAGCCGAACTTGACGAGAGGCGTTCCATCCTCATGGGCTATTGAACCCGATTTGCCTGAAGGCTTGGTGTTCAACAACGGACTGATCTCAGGAACGCCTGCTGTCAACATGACGCAGAAAGTGTACACTGTTTCGGCAACTCACAGCGGTGGTGTTGCTTCGGCCAACATCACCATCACGGTCAATGAACCGCTTCCAATCATTGGCTTCACGCCAGACAACATCACGCTGATGCGCTACGAGCCTATGGAGAATATGACTTCGATTTCCGATGGTGGATTTGTTGAAACATGGTCCATCAGTCCAGACCTTCCAGACGGACTCATCTTTGTCAATGGCACAGTGTCTGGCACACCGCTCGTGAACATGACGGAAACGAACTTCACCATCACGGCAACAAACACCGGAGGATCTGTCAACACTTCCCTCACCATTACGGTGCTTGAACCGCCTGCAAACCTCTCAATCGAAATGAATGAGTTTGTCCTTACCCGTGGTGAAGATGAATTGAATTTCACCATCAACAACAGCGGTGGATTTGTCGCCACTTGGGAGGTTGAACCAACCCTGCCACTCGGCGTTTCACTTGTGAATGGGGTCGTTCACGGCACGCCAATGGTCAACAGCAGCATGATTACATACACCGTTTGGGCAAATAACACCGGTGGGAATGTCACCATTCAATTCAACTTGACCGTTCTCGAACCGGTTGCAATCATCGAATACCCCGCTGCTGTTGTCGAACTTGTCAGTGGTGTGTCAACCGGCTATGTTGTTCCTCTCATCACCGGAGGCCAGCCTGCTTCATGGGCCATTGAACCAGATCTCCCTGAAGGCATGGAACTGATCAACGGATTGATCATCGGTACGCCCAAAACCAACCTCTCAGAAACGGTGTTCACTGTTTGGGCCAATAACACTGGTGGTTCGGCGAAGGGCAACTTCACCATGTCGATCAATCAACCGTTCTTCATTGCACGCTATCCAGAGACCATCTTTGTGCTCGATGTCAATGAATCGATTGGACCATTATCGCCGCTGTTCTACTTCGATGAGAACGATGAGCCGATGTGGACGATTTCCCCAGACTTACCGGTTGGCATGGAATTCACAAACGGAACCATCAGTGGGGCTGGCATCATTCCACAAAACTTGACGGAATACACCGTTCAAGTGACTGGAAAAATGGCGCCGGTGACGTTTACGCTGATGATTGAAATCCTCGACATCGCCCTTGATTCCAGCATACCTTCGCTCCGCAATGAGACCGTTGTCGAACTCTATGTCGTGCCGGAACCAGAATCTGAACCAGCGTTCGACTTTGATGCGTATTGGATTTGTCCGATCATCGCCTTCATCTTATTGATCGTGACCCTCATGGTGGCGACTCGTTTCATCAAAGAGGGAGAACAACCCTCATTGGTTCAAGGCCAAAGCGACCTCGAAGATGACGAATCAGAAGCGAGCGACTGACCGAAAGTCATAGAGGTTCCAGCCACCTCGATTGGATAGAGGCGAGTCTAGATGTGGACCTTTGATGAATTCAAAAGCGATTCAGATAAACAGATCATGACGGCTTGCATCGTCTTCTTTCTCCTTGCTTTCCCAGCCTATTTCTCCTTCGCTGCAAGCGGCGTTGACGGTGCTGCTGGCATGGGCGGGGTCCGTGATTACGAAGTCTCTGGCGAACTCACCTATGTTGAATTAGCAAGCGGTGGCGAATACATCGCAGATGGAACCACGCTCGACATCGAAGACCTTCACACCGACGCAATAGATGGCGCCGATGACATGAACATCGTTGGTGTTCGGTTGACGATGACCTATGGGGAAGATGAAACCGGTAGAGGCCCGCCTTGCTTATCTCAAACTGCTCCTGATACAATCACAGGAACGGCAATGCATGCAGGATTCAACGCAAGTTCGAGTGGTCAGAACTCGGGTGCCAGTCATGCTA
>JAQXFM010000318.1 GCA_029250305.1 Candidatus Poseidoniaceae archaeon
ATCATGGTTTGGTCCACTGCGACGAATAAGGAACGTATTACTTTCCTTAAGAATCTAGAAATCAAAGTGAAATCGACTGCAACACGGCCCGAAGTCGTTCAAACCTTGATGAAACAAGATTTCGTCAAGCAGGCGATTGATGCTATCGATTACGAGCCAAAGGGTGAAACTACATTCAACTCAATGATCACTGAATTGCTTGCCCAAAAACTGACGAAATGAATCACTCCTCTTCAAAAGAGGATTCGATGATGTCGTTCGAAGGTCGCACAAGCAACAGCAGCAAGAGCAAACCTGCAGCGCCACCAGTGCCCATTGCAATGTACAGCAAGACGGTTTCAGGCGTCAGTGGCTCATCTTCAGCAGCCGAGGAATCTGAGGGCGTTTCATCCTCTTGAGTGACACCAAAGGAGCTGCCAACCGTTGGGGCTGTCGAGGCGTTGTGACTGTCCATGTCCGCAAACAGACGAATGGTCGCATTGACGGTGGACCCGTCTGAGCGCAGGTCTTGATAGTCGTAATCCCCTTCAGTCCAGTTCACATCGAACAGAACAATGTAACTGGTTTTGCACGTCGGATCGACCTTGCTGTTGTTCTCATCGGTTTCGCAGTACGCATGGAGGTCGCCAGAATCCCAGTCGAAGGTGCCGTTGTAGAAACCATCACCATCGTAATCATACACCAAGCGGTGTGTGAGGTTTGAACTGTTATCGGTGTTGTACCAGATGATCGAGTCATTGTGGAAAATTTCTGGAGCACTTTGAGAGAACCCATCCTCCTTGACGAGCACAGTGAACGCGCTTGCGGTGTGCGCACCCGTTTGCGCAGGTACAATCGCAATCACTGAAAGCATGAACACAACGAGAATGGAGGAGGTCATGGGTCGCATGGCTGGAAGGCTGCGGCACCGATAGATAAACAATAGCAAACCGCTCAAGTTGCAATCTGGATGGAAGGTCCAATTGAAATACAACACCTCAAGTCAACGGCCATGCAACCTCGCCGTTTGCTCATGGATCGTGAAGCAGCAGACCAACTCATCACCTACGCTTTCGTAGGATTGGTCATCATTAGTTTGCTCTCTGCAACCGCCTACCTCGCCCTTGGTGGCGATAAAAACGCTGAGGAAATGGCATCCCCTGAATGGGTTGACCCGGTTGTTGAAATCGAAGATGAAAACCACAGCCACACCGACCTGTTGGCGCACCGATTGAAGACCGAAAACATGCAGCTCATTGACTATCACAACCTCAACTGTGACGGCAATGTTGCCCCGCCTGCTGAACTCGACAACGTGGCAGGCCGTCCATGCTATCCAGAATACAAGAACGTAGGACCAACTCCTGGTGACTCATCAGAAATTTCCATCGAGGGTAACTTCATGGAAGATTGCGTCAAGAACCCTGACGGAACCGGTGGTTGCTATGCGTATGTTTCTTCATACAATCAATTCGAAATCTTAGACATCTCTGAGCCAAACAACATCGTCCTTCTCTCGACCTACTACGCTGAGATTGGCCGCATGATTGACATCAAGGTGACACCGGACAACAACTGGGTGCTCGTCAACCACGAATTGACCAACAGTGACTTGGATCCAATCCCAACCGATGACGATGCAAACAGCGGTGCAAACCGATTGGACGTCATCTCTGTTGTCAACAAGAATGAACCAATCAAGGTCGCTGAGTGGAACAACCCCCCCGCAGGATTCCACAACCAAGACATGCACGTTGACTGTGACTGGGAGCCTGCTAACCCTCTTTGGTCGATTGAAGAATGCCACCTGTTCCTCTACGGAGCAGACCCTTATCCAGAAATGGTTGAAGGCGACTCGGGTACTTTTTACAAAGGCACACAGATTTTCTATGTCCCTCTCGGCTTTGAATCTTGGAACCCAACCTCAACCGATGAACAACAAAACGACAGTCGACAAATCCTTCGATGGGGTGGCTACTCTCCTAAACCCGAAACCACATGCGGTGGATCGATCTTCAACCACGACAACGTGTTTCATATCCACCCAATCACCGGTCAGAAACTCCTCTACATCTCATACTGGGATGCTGGACTAAGAATCGTCGATGTCTCGAACCCACCAGAAGTGCCAGACCCAGAAGGTGTCACATGGCCTCAGGACAATGAAGTCGGACGGTGGCTTGGATGCCCAAGCGCAGACGATGGATGGTACGGTCCTGACGGTGGCGGTCACGCTAACATGTCGTCCGAAGAATGGGGCGGCAGC
>JAQXFM010000328.1 GCA_029250305.1 Candidatus Poseidoniaceae archaeon
CCCAGGCGAGGCTTACTTGCATGGAGTCATAAACCCAATTAACCAATTGCAATTTAGAATTTCCAATTGATAAATTAGCATATGATACTCCAATTGGAATTTCAATATCCCGTGGATTAAGGTGCATGCCCAATCCCAAGGCTTTCTGCACCGATTCCTTGGCAACCCAGAGTTCAATCGCATGCGATGGTGCGCTCTGCAACGCAAGCAGTTCTTCGCCTTTGCTCATCATGTTGAATGCATTCTCCTGCAACCCGCGGTTCGCAGATTCTGCATCGATTCCAATCCGCCATCCATGCTCAATCAGCGCCACGTAGGCCCAACCAGCGGCGTGCCCGATGCTGATTGAAGGCAAGGGCGTGTTTCTCCACAAACCAGGTATGTGGCGCAGGTAAGGAGCCCGATGTTCAGTTCGATGAACCATCAAACCTGTACTTTCCAATCCCCAAGCCTCAACGGCTTGCCCCAATAACCAACGACCAGAAAGATGCTCATCACGGCGTTTCTGAATCGCGAAAGTAGCAACCTCATCGGCGTCGGCTAACACCACCTCATCAATCGAATAGGAACGCACTGGCATGCGAAGGAGGAGCATGCGTGGTTGTACGACACCCGGCGGGTGAAGTTCTTCCACTGACATCATCAAACCCCGTCAACGATCCAACCGGAATGCGTCTGAGTCCGAGACTGGCGCCATCCCCTTGAGTCGCAGGCCCTTGAGGGCAAGCACAGGAGCGTCGTCATCGCCAACAATCACCACATCATGAACAGTGACACCAGCATCTTCAACGGCTGTTAGTAGGCTGCGCATTCGAAGGTGTTCATCTCGTTCAGGTACCCTTAGCATGGAGGACCATTCAATGCCGATTGGAAGCGAAGAGAAGCCTTCTGCCTCCATCGCGACAAGACCAGCGTTTTGGAATCCAGCTTCAATCAGCATAGGAAGGGCCTCCAATAGCACTGATTCGCCATTCGCTTCGTGAGCGAATTGTTCGGATTCTGGCAACTGGTGGCGCATCAAAGCAATCCCGTCTGCACCCGGCATGGCATCATCGCCAACGCCACGTAACACGCCGCCGTGCGATTGGAAGCGTGGCCCGTGGAAATACCGGCGATAGATGAACGAAGGACCTTCAATCACTTCACCCGGAGCAGGAATACCAATGTTTGGCAACGCATGGACTTCCCGTTCGAGGAATGGGCAGATGTCGTCGCACTTCTCGACCAATCGAACCATGGCCTTGTGATGCTCTCGCTCACCAAACACTTCACCCTTGGAATTTGACAAGTCAGAGACAAGTCGGCATTCGACCCATGTCACATCGTCTTCAGTTCGAGCGTACTCAGCATGAATTCGAACCGTCATGGCCCCTTTGAGTAATTTCACAGGGAGGCCGAATTCAACAGACTCGAATCCTGCCAAGCATGTCGAAGGACGCAAAAGGAGGGCAGATTCTGCAAACATTTCCAATGCCATAACACCCGGGTGATAGGGCACACCTTCGATGGCATGGTCATTGAGGAACGGGTGGTCGGTAGCAGAAAGTGTCGCCTGCGTCACCAATGATTGACCTTCGCTGAATGTGAGGACTTTGTCCACAAATGGGAATCGCTCAGGATCAGCAATCACGGCCGCCATCTCTGCAGGGAGGCGAAGTGGTGCTTCCCTGAACGCGTCGAACTTGTCCATTGCACCAAGTGAACCGCATCCAATCACGCGGCGTTTTCCGCCAGCGAGGGCTTCACCAACGAATATTTCAACGCCTTGCTCAACAGAAAGGGTGTCGATTCCTGCCGCTGCAAAGACGGCTTCAATCGAACCACGAGTCGCCATACCCACATCGCGCCAGCCGGTCCAACCAATAGCAACAGCCCGGCACACACCCGAGGCGGTGAGGCGAGCCATCTCTGCATCGAGAACGCTGTTTGCCGCCGCATAATCGGTTTGTCCGCCATTTCCAAATCGGCCTGCAACGCTTGTGAAGCACGCAGCAAATCGCGGGTGTTCTGCACCAGAAGCCACACAGGCTGCCAGCATGCATTGCCATCCATCAATCTTCACACGGACAACCTTGTCAAAGACAGAGGAATCTTTCTGTCCAACAAGTTTCGAATCTTCAAGGCCTGCACCATGAATCAAACCGGTGATGTTGCGACCCAATGATTCACCAACAGCAATCATGCCATCTCTGTCCATCACATCCACTGGATGGTACGTGGCCTGGTTCCCCGTCGATTGAATCGAAGAAAGGGTGACATAGACATCCCGGCTCCGAGTGAATTTCTGCCAAGCGTTGTTCCATTCAACAATCGTCACTTTTCCAGAATCGCTTGCTGAGGCCATGCGTTCTCGAAGGGCCATGCGTTCGGTCTCGAGTTCCTCTTGGCTCCAAGCAACCCACGATTCCGTTTGTTCGATCAAACGAGAACGACCAAGCAAAGCAAAGTGTGCATTCGCATTCATTGAGGCAGTAGCGACACCAATAATGGACGCTGCAGTCACCCCCGAGCCACCTCCAGAAACAAGCCATGTGTCGTCTGAAGCAAGCGGTTGGTGTTCTTCAACAAGGTCTTCGGCAAACGCCACAAGGCCCCACCGGCGGCCGTCTCGGTCCAATCCAACCTCGACCTCTCCTTCCAATGTGAACAGGTCTGCGTGAATCATATCCGCAGCAGCCTTTGGATCTAAAATGAGTTCAGGGTGCAAATCAAGTGCACGGCAACGAATGTGTGGTTGCTCAAATGCGTAGGACTTGGTCACGCCTGAGGCGGCGCATTGCACGGAGTTGAACCGCTCGCCGATGTTTCCATGGCGGCCATCAAGCGCTGTAACGGAGGCTACGAGGCCTTTCTCAACTTTGGCGAGGCCCGAATCAAGGCCCTTGAGAAGTGCAAAGTAACCTTGGGCGGCAAGCGCAATTTGAGTCGAAGGAATCACATCTTCCGACCATGAAGCACTGGCGAGTTTGAGCGGAGCCATGTGCAACAAGGCAGTGACGTTGTGCTCGCCCAAGGCCTCACACACCGCAGCAACATGCTCTGGATTGCCAGGATCTGCCCTGTACACTGTGCGCTTCCCTTCGTGTTGAATCGACATGTCGCGAATGTTGCTTTCAAATCCAACTCGTATGGCGCTCATGCCATCCGCTTCGAGGCGTTGACAGAACGCTTCTGCAATGCCCCAGCCATCATCGGTTACCACGGCTGTTCCTTCTAAAGAGAGAGGAGATCCAAGCCCTTCTGCTGCTTCAACTTCAATTTGCCAGCGTCGTGTTGGAGTCAGAGGAGTTGCGGTTGTTGAGGCGGGTGCTGCTGTGGTTGCGGCAGGTACTGCAGGTTCAGGCGCTTCCACCACACCCTTCATCCGAAGAATGTAGGCAGTGAAGTGGTTTAATGTCGGGTGGTCGGAGAGAACAAAATCCTCATCCAAAGGAAGCGAAAAGGCATCGCGTACGTCACCCATGATCTCCGCTTGTTTGACCGTATCAATACCCAATTCCCCTTCGAGATCTTGATCCATTTCGATGAAGTCTGCAGGATAGCCCGTGTGTTTAACGACGATTTCAACAAGTTGAGAGTCTACATCAGTGTTGGAAGCCATTGGCGCAGGTGCAGGAACAGGTGTTGCTTGAGTTGCTGCTTCCGCAGTCGGCACTGGCACTGGAGCAGGCGTGGATGGGGCCACCGGAGCAGGAGAGCCGCCGCCTTGCATGCGCTGGATGTATCCAATCATATGGTTCAACGTCGGGTAGTCTGAAAGAATGAAATCCTCATCCAATGGCAAACTGAAGAGTTCACGAATGTCTGCCATAATTTCGGCTTGTTTGACTGTATCAATGCCCAATTCGCCCTCAAGGTCTTGGTCCAATTCAATGAAGTCTGCTGGATATCCTGTGTGCTTGACAACAACTTCGACAACTGCAGCATTGAGCGATGCATCGTCCACTGCTGGAGCGAGTGGAGCGAGCGTTGGTGGGCTCACAGCAACAGGTGCGGGAGCGGGTGCAGGTTGTGGCACAGGCGCAACTGGCACAGGTGAAGTCGGTGCGGCCGGCGCAGCAACAGCCACTTCGCCGCCAGTCATTCGCTGAATGTAGGCGATCATGTGATTGAGTGTCGGGTAGTCGGATAGAATGAATTCTTCATCAACGGGAAGGCTGAACTTCTCACGAATGTCAGCCATGATTTCGGCTTGTTTGACCGTATCAATACCGAGTTCTCCTTCGAGATCTTGGTCCAATTCGACAAAGTCGGCAGGGTATCCGGTGTGCTTGACAACGACTTCGATGACCGTGTCGACGAGGTTCGCATCCCTGCCGCCAGAGGAGACGGGTGCGCTGACGGGCGCCGGTGCAGGTGCAGGCGCTACTGATGGTTTTGGTGCTACAGGAGCCGCGGGTGTTGGTGCCACGACGGGTGCTGTAACCACGGATGGTTTGCCCTCAAACGCAGCAGTGATTGGCCAGGGCTCACCTTGGACACCGCCGTGCAAATTATTGTCACCATCAACATAGGCCACGAGCTTTTGATCAAGCAAACGCATCACAACGTCGTCTGTTCCTGCAAGGTTCCGATTCCAAGCAAGGAACTTGGCACCATCGATGCGCTCGCCCTTGACTGGCCAGCGGCGAACGAGTGACAGAGCCATTTGTGAGCCAAAGCCAGCAGCAAACCTCAATCCATACTTCAGATTCGGATAATCGCCACCTTTCGAAAGGTTGAGATCGCCCAATTCCGGATCGGTTTCTTTGTGATTTGCAATCGGAGGAATGCGTCCAGTCTTCATGCCGTGGAACATGCTTGCATCTTCGATTCCAACAGCCATTGGGTGGCCAGTGAAACCTTTGGTATTCGCAATGACCAGTTTATCCGTGCTGTGCGTGAATGTATCACGCAATGCACGCACTTCTGATTGGGCTGAACCTCCACGAGCGGGCGTGTATGTTTCATGGGAGAAGAACACCGTGTCAGCAGCAATGTCGTGTCGGTCGATGTTCCAGCGCTGTTCCATTTCTGTCACGAAATTGTCGACCGTTTCTGCAACGTGGTCGACATCCAACCGAGTTCCGTGGAAAGCAGAATTTGCTGTGGTCGCACCAAGCAATTCAGCAATCGGTTGCACACCGCGCTCTTCAGCCTCTGAATTCCGCTCCACAACGAAAGCCGCAGCGCCCATTCCAAGGATGAGGCCATTTCTTCGTCGATCGAATGGGAGGGCGGTCTCTTCAACCACATTGTTGGTGGCTGCTGCACCTGATGCTGCAAAGCCTCCACCAATCCATTCCCACAAATCGTCACCCGTCACATCGTCTGCAGAGATGATGACCACGCGGTCAACCCGATCGGCGTTCAACCAATCTTCGGCCACACCAAAGGCTGCTGTAGCCGAGGCACAAGCGAGGTTGATGATGGTGTTTGGACCACGAATCCCTGAGTATTGGGCAAATTGTGAATGGCCCATTGCAAGCGTTTGGAACAAGTAGCGACGGTCAAACCGACCCTCGCCATCGTCACCGTTTGTTTTTGCGTGCATCAAGGCCTTTTGGAAACCTGGGAAACACGAAGCAAAGACGATCCCTGTTCGGTCACGGGTGTGTTGAGGCACTTGCCAGTTCCGAATCAAGCGCAGGCCGCCCTTTCCGATTTGTTCGACCGGCGTGAGTGGGATGGCAGCATCTCGCAATGCAAGGAGACCTGCCGCCATACCAAGTTGTGTTGTGATGTCCCAAGCGAGGATGACCTTTGGATCGATACCGAATTCTTCAGCCAAGTCAAACGCTCCTTTGACACCCGCAAGTTGTGGAATATCACCAAATGTAGTAGCTTGATCCATGTTCACAGAGCCATCGCGGCCTTTAATCAGGCGAACGATGTTCTTGTCAAGCAAGCGTTGCTTGTATTCATCGGTGACTTCTGAGATGCACGTTTCACCGCGCACAAGCCGCTCAAAGGTGTCTTCATTGAACACCTGTTCGCCGCCAGGCAGTCCCAATGAAACCCCAGTCACGACGAATGGGTCGGCTCGACGTCGAGCCATAGGATCGTGAACCATGCCAACAGATTGGCCTTGAGAGGTGTGAGAGGCGATGCGGGACATCGAAGTTTTAGGAGCCCACGCCGATGGAGGCTGAACAATCCAACGAGCCACATCCGCCACGGTTGTTGCACCACTGACATCCGTTTCTGAATCGGTGGTTGCCTCGCTGGCGACGGTTTGGAACAGTGAGGCAATTGCTGCTTCGGACATGCCAAGGCCAAGGCGAAGGTCCACCATGCCGTGGCAAAATCGAGCAGGATAACCACAGAGTGCTGCGACTCGGTCACCAAGGTATGCTTCCTTGGCCTTTTGTGCTGCGAGTTCGGGATTCATTGCTGCGGACGCCGACACCTGCACCATTTGGACGGATTGAGGGTTCGTGGCCGAAGACGATGGGAGTGGACGAGCGCGTGTTTTCAAATCTTGAGCCGGTGGTTGGGACCGGTGTGCTTCGATTGGACCCGCCCTGAACGCTTCCGTGAGCATCGGCGAATCTGATGCTGGCCAGTGCATTGGCCGTCCTGCAAGGGCCATGGTGGCCAAAGCGGTGAGGAAGGAAGCGATGCCACCTTGTTTAGGATGGTTGGTCATCACTGGAAGATGGGGTTGATCTTCGAGAATCTGGACTGCAAACATGCTCAAAGCGCGCTTTGGACCGACTTCGACAAAGGCCCTTGCGCCGGCCTCATACATGGTTTGGATTTGTGTGGTCCACTCGACGGAGGAGGCCATTTGCAGTGCTAATTTACTCAACACTGCTTCCTTAGAAGCATCAAGGTCCTCGGAATCTGAAGGATTCATTGGGTAAAATTCACCGTCTACGTTTGCTGTAATTGGAATCGAAGGCCAACGAATCTCGAGGCTTTCGAGGAACCGGCGCAACGGCTCATTTGCAGGAGCGACAATTCGTGAGTGGAATGCATGGGATGTAGCGAGTGGCATGGATTGGAATCCTTTTGCCTCGAAGGCAGCCATTGCTTCCTTGACTGGTGCCGTCTCTCCAGCAATAACCGTCATTTTCGGTGAATTTTTGTTGGCTGCAATCACATAACCGTCGATGGCGTTGATGATGGCTTCAACCTCTGGATAAGGTGCGCTAACGCTTGCCATCAATCCCTTATCGTCGATTTCTACGGCGCCCATTTCGGTGCCCCGTGCTGCAGCTGCTCGCAATGCACCGTCCATATCGAGGATGCCCGAGGCCATCAGTGCAGCGTATTCGCCAAGTGAATGCCCTGCGACCATGTCCGGGTGGAGTCCGTGATCGTTCAGCGCTCGTTCAATCGCCAAATCAGCAGTGAGCATGGCCGGTTGAGTGTATTCCGTCTGCTTGAGTTTGTGCTCTGCCTCCACTTGTTCCTCTTTGGAGAGGTTGGAACGAAGAACGAAACTCGACAACGTTTCACCATCCAGTACTTCGGTCATGGTTTGGTCTGCTTGCGCCCACACCTGTTGAACAGCAGTGTAACGTTGGTGCAAATCATGCGTCATTCCAACGTATTGACTGCCTTGACCAGGGTACATGTGAGCGACTTTCGCCTTTGCCTGCAACGGTGCATCGTTGGTGAGGAGCACGCCTTGTGCTTGCAAGAAGCCCCACTTTTCTTGATCGTCCATGGCCTTGAGAGCGAGGGCGCAACGCTTCGAAAATTCTGTCCATGATGTGGCGATGATGGCCAATCGAACGGGTGCAGAGGCGTCAAATTCTGAGGAGGCCGCGTACAGGGTTTTCGACAACCGCAGGCCCTTTGGGTCCTCATCAAAGGTCGCCCCATGGAAGTTTACGGATTGAAGGGTGGCCTTCAGTCCCTCCAACGTGGAGGAGGAGAGCAATATCATGCCACCTTCGATGGCTTTCAGTTCCTCATGAGTCATGCTTGGCACGGCAGATGCATCGTGGATGGATGGAGCGGATGGCGAATTCCTAGAGGCTGTGTTCTCGCCAGAGTAGGCATCCCAACGTTGGTCCCAAGAGGCTGCCAAAGGTTGGTGATAGGCGGGTTCGTACCCTTCCAACGCTACGTGAAAATTGGTTCCCCCGAAACCAAACGCAGAGATTCCTGCCCGTCTTGGATGGCCATCTGGTTGGGGCCATTCACGTGCTTCGGTTGGTACGAAGAATGGGATTTCGCTCCATTCAACTGTTGGATTTGGTGTTTCGAAACCTGCCGATGGAGGAATGGTGCGGTGATGAAGCGCCATAACGCTCTTCATGATTCCAGCAATACCTGCTGCAGCCTTCAAGTGACCTATTTGAGATTTGATTGAGCCGACTGCGACATGGTCGCCGTGTGGCAAATCGTCCCAAAGCAGGGAGAGCGTCGAAAGTTCAGTCGCATCACCGACCTTTGTCGATGTCCCGTGTGCTTCGACCAATTCCACTGTGCTGGCCGGGTAACCAGCCTGGTTGTACGCACGGGCAATCGCCTGAACCTGGCCGCGTTGAGACGGGGCGGTGATGCCTTTCCCTCG
>JAQXFM010000029.1 GCA_029250305.1 Candidatus Poseidoniaceae archaeon
CATCCTGATCGGCCGTGCTGCTGTCACCCCTGTTGGTGATGCGAGACGTAATTCGGGTGTAAGCGAGTTCTTCCTCGCCATCGACACTGACGACCAAGAACACCTCAATGCTTGAACGAGGTTGGATGTCAATGTCCACAAATTGGACACCATCAGCGTCCTCGTAATGCACATCCCAAGCAGGTGTCGCTGTTTGTTGCATCACTGAGCATCTGAAAGTATCCTTGACGTTTCCGAGGTTCTCGATGGTGATCGGGAAGCGGACTTCGCTTCCAGAGCGTCCAGTCTGATCGGTCGCAGGAGCATCTGCTTCCATCCCGTGAACGGCCTTGACAGTCACCCTCAGGACAACTTCATCATAGGCTGCACCGCCGCTTGAAGGTAGAACTGAGAACGTGAGATCAATTTCCTCGGTTGCAAGTGCGTTGATTGGTACATCAATGGTGACCGAAACATCACTGCTCTTTTCAGAGCCGTGCTTTGAGCCGACGCTCACGGTTGTGGCATCAAGGCGCACAGCCCATCCACTTGGAGCGCTTGATGCTGAGACGCGGAGGTTGTCAGGCCCGTTTCCATCGTTTGTGACGGTGAGGGTCGTTGTACCGTTGCTGCCCGGTTCAATGTTTGGAAGCAGGGATTGTGAAACAGAAATGCTTGCGCCGTACGATTGGCCGACCTTGACTCGCAATTCCTTGCTGCACTTCACAGCACTGCCATCTTTACCGAGGATGTTGATGACCGTTTCTGAACCTGCCGTGACCGAATCGTCGGGAGAAACTTTGAGATCAAAGGTACGGGTTCCCTCACCGTCATTGTATGGTAAGAGGCCGGAAGAGGCCCCATCGAAGCTGATCCAACTTGACCGGCTTGCAGGTGAGGATGATTTGCCCATGGTCACTGACCAGTCGCTGTTACCGGTGTTGGTAAGGGTGGCACTGAGCGTACCTTCTGCACCCGGGTTGACCGTGACTGTGGATTTCGACAGGGACATTTCGCATTCATGCAATTCAGGGACAGTGAGGCTAAAATCTTCGGAATCGGATGCGTTTTGAGTTGGGTCGTTGCTAACGACGCCTGTCACTTCCCAGCAGTATTTGTCTGCTGCTTGACCGTCAGGAACTTCCACTGAAACAACAACTGTCACAGATTCATTCTGGTCCAAGTTGACGGATTCTTCGTCCAACTCCACTGTCAAATCGTCTGTGTTCTGGCACCCGGCTCCGTCTGTCTCTTCAACCGTTAGAGCAACCGTCTCGTTGGTTTGTCCAGTGTTTTCCACATCAACATCGTATTCGACAATGGACTGTCCGCCCCATGTTTTGGTTGTGGTAGGCATGGTGACTTCAACGCCAAAGAGCGCACTACCGGAACCGTCGCCGGCCGTTGTGGTCACTGTTTTGGTTTCAGTTGCAGGCTGCCCAGGTGTTTCTGGAGGCTCTGGTTGTTCAGTTGCCGTAGCTGAAATAGTAGTGTCACAACTGCCTTCTGCAGTTTGGGTCAACGTGACGTTCATGGTGGTCTCGCCAAAGTCGCCAGATTCAATTGGCCCTGGAATTTGAACAATGCTTGACGAGTATGCGCCACATTCTTGCGTTTGTTCTTCGGTTGAAGACAGTGAAACTGTGATCGGCGTCGAACCTTGGTTGTAGACGCGAACAGTGTATTCACCCGACTCACCAGGGTTGACTTCTTGCCCATTTGCGGGGCTCGTTGTGATGAAAATACTTGCATCCCTCGCACCATCAGCACTTGCCACAGGAGCAAGGGTTGGTACGACGGAAAGCAGGAGCAAACCGACGAGCAAAAGGGCACGATGAGAAGCATGCTTCGATGATTCTTGACGGGGGTCCATGACCCCCGGTGGAAGCCTTAGTATCAAAAGGCTCCCCAGTGTTGTGCACGAAGCAAAATGAACTCAGGCCAAGACGAAGGTCGTGGCAGCGGCGGAGCAATTTACGCATGCCTCCAACGCACCTGCTTGACAGGTTGAAACATCCGAGCGGTGGTAACGAGCGCCACAACCTGGGCAACCCTGCATCGGACCTGTGATGGTTTGGCGGCATGACCAGCACATTGGACCGGAAGCAATAGCAGGCGTTTGGGCCACGGCTGGGGCCACTGGAGCGGTGAAGACCGGTGCGTGTTTTGCTTGTCCAAAGGCTTGGGCAGCCTCGGGTTTTGAACGGCGCATGATCAGTGCGCCAAGGACACCAGCGAGGACGAGCAGGACAATCGGTCCAAGCACTGTCACCGGGAGTGATCCGCCTGAAGTGGCCGTCGGCTCACCCACTGATTGAACTTCGAGGGTCACGCTGGAGGTTGAAACTGCGGGTGCGTCTGCCAAAGCAAGGGCGATGGTCCCTGTTCCCGGCCGAGTTGCTTCGACAATCAGCCGCACGGTCATGGACTGGCCTGGCTGCAAATCTGCGATGTCATCGCCGTCGATTGATGCAATCCAACCTTTACTGACTTCGGTGGTCAACTGGTGAGAAAATTGTGTGTTGCCAGTGTTTGTTAGCGTGACTTCGAGCGTTGATTCTTTACCTGTGTCGAATGGAACGGTGCGTTCCTGAACCCATGAAGCTTCCATCACACTCGCCACATAGAGACCTACAAGTTCAGTTTGCTCCACACCGTTTCCAGCAAGGGTGACGCTGAACGATGGTTCGCTTAATGGAGCCATGGTAGCAGGAATGAGAACGGTGCACACTACGGGGGAAACATCATTGAAACCGAGCGGCTCGACATCCAAACATTCCCCAAAGAGCCCTTGGCCAAGAGCGATCGATACTTCAGGCAACCACTCAACATCAGCGCTGTTGCTGGCCAGCCATGTGAACACCAGCGGTTCACCTGCTGGATGAGACCCCGGACCAAGTGGATTGGTGTAACTCGAACCATCCTCAAGCACAAGACTCACGAACTGAAGCGAGGGTTCAGGCAGAACCTCAACCTCGAATTGTCCAACCCATGTGGTACGGACGCCATCTGCATCAAGGTGGAACTTTACTTCCCCACTTCGAGCGGTCCCGTCGCCTTCGATGCCAATAAGGATGTTTTCAGTTGAAGCCCAATTGAGTTCGAGAACCGACAAACCAGAACTCACGCTCCAACCAGTTGGAAGTTCAAACGAGGGTGTGAGGCTCAAGTCGAGGTTCCCTTTGTGCTCGACCGAGAACATCATGCTGAACGTGGAATCAGGCCGGAGCGCCCCGATATTTGTCTCTAAGTCAATGTCGATGGTTCGCACTTCTTCGACCTTGATTGGAATTTGGAACACCCAACTGTCTTGGATTTCGGTCTGGGAAATAGCAGTCAACTGAACGATGCGTTCGGCCCCAGCCCCAGTCATGACCTGTGGAGGCGTGAACGTCATGCCGATTGCCTTGTAAGCATCGAGCGCAATTAAACCGGTTGAACCTGACGTTGCTCCCGGGTCGCTCGCCAAATCATCAAACCCTGCGTTCCAACCAGCTGGTGCTTGCAAAAACAGGTCATAGCCGATGTCTGCGTTTCCAATATTGAACAATCGAATGTCGATCGATGTTGGATCCGATGGCGAGACTGGTACGATTTGGTAGTCGTATTCCAAACGCAAGTTTGGCAATTCGGGGACAACGAAGTCAAGTGTGTATGGGTAGGTCACACCGTTATCGACATCAAGACCGAGAAGTTCGATTTGGTACGTACCCGGGGTGGGAGGCGTCGGGTGGACAAGCGTCACGGTGATGTTCGCAGAATCCCGCCCTTCAAGGCTGAAATTAGATTCTGTCGCCCCAACATACCACGATTCAGATTGTCCCGTGTTGATGTTTGTGATGCCGTTGGTGCTCATGCTGGCATTGGTTGAGATCAGTGCGGTGTTGGTAAGGGAAACATTCCATGAGGTGGTGGAAGCGCTGGTGTTGAGCAAAACCTGCTGTTGTGGTTCCGCCGTCAACTTCACCCCAGGGGCCGTGACATCGACCTCGATGTCGTGCCGATTGTTGTTCTCGAGGATTTCCTCGATGTCATCATCAGGGTCGATGATGAAGGAAAGGGTCGTTTCGCCAGAAGTCTGTGGCGTCCAATACCAAATTTGAGTCTTGGTTGAACCTGCACCAACATCGATGTTTTTGCTATCGATGAGTGCGTCATCAACCCGGAATTCAATGTCGAAGAAATCTGCCCGAACGTTGCCAACGTTGAACACTTTCGTCGTCAGCTGAAGTTGGTCACCGACTTGAGGAATGGATACGGACATTTCGAATGCATCGACGATGAACTCTGGATCGGGTCGCAAATCATTCACACCATGACCTCGTACAGCGATGGCGAAGGGTTGAGCCGTGCTACCGCCATGGAGGGTGTCCTTGACTTTGACCGTCCAAATCCCAACCTCAGCGCTGTCAATAAGCACGACTTCGAGGTTGTTGATCGTGTCCGCACTGCCGCCAGTGGTGGATTGTCCACTTGCGAAGTCATTGCCGAGGTAAACAGTCCCAGATGGTGCGGTGATTTCCAAATCGAGGTTGTTGACAAGTTGGTTCGATGAAAAGGTCGAGCCACGCTCATCCGACCATGCAAGCACCGATTTGAAACCGCCATTGGATTGTGTGATGTTGAAGGTGTAGCTTTTGGAATTCCCAGAACCAGAAAGCACTGAGCGATCATCGACCCATATGCCTTGGCCAGAGGTGGGAGCGAGGGTTTCTCTCAAGTTGACCTTCCCCCATCCTTCGTTATCATTTGGAATATCTCGAGAGCCGAGGTCCGTTGCCCCTAACACCATGAGCGCCTTGACAAGAGCGCCTTGGGGCGATGGGCGTTGAGCGATTTCCTCAAGGTATTCTCGAATCATTGTCGCAGCACCTGCTGCGTTCGGAGTGGCCATGGAGGTGCCAGTGTATTCGAGGTAGTACGTGCTCGACCACGTTGAACTGCCGGTATCGGTTGCTTCCTGAGCGCGGCATGAACGAACGTAGCCACCGGGTGCAATGAGGTCAGGTTTGATCCGCCCGTCGTCGGTTGGACCCCTCGATGAGCCCGACATGATGGTGTCAGGTGCGCCAGCGTACCGGTTCTGATGGTTTCCAACGGAGATGATGTTCTTGGCTGTTGCAGGTGCGCCCACAGTCCCGGTGTTTGGCCCATCATTTCCTGCGGCAAAGAGAATGGTCAAGCCATCCCTTCCGTTGTAGTAGCGGTCGTAGTAATTCGCACGGTCATCGACGTCTTCTGCCGACGATGTGTACTTTCCTTGGTCACTGGCTTGTGAGGAACCCCAAGAATTGGTGTGGGTTCTTGCACCGGCCGAGTAGGCAGAATTGAGAAGGTAATTGAGCGAAGGAGATTGGAAATTCCCTGTGTTGTCATTTTCCATGGCTTGGAAGAACAAATCTGCTTCCGGCGCCACACCCGCATAACCGCCCTGAGCCCCATCGCCCAACACTGTGCATGAAACGTGCGTGCCGTGGCCTGAATGCTTGTCAGCTGTCGAACCATCTCCAATGACATCGTTGTTGCCGACAACTCGGGTTCCAAAATCACCATGATCTTCGTCCAAACCGGAATCTGCAACGGCAACAATTTGACCCGACCCGTCTAAATCGGTGGTGAAGTACGTCGTCATCTGACTGGTTTTCATATGGCTCTTGGCGTTGTTGTTGTAGGTGATGAACGCAGGATCGAATTGGAACAATCTCAGGGATGGTTGAGCCATTAAACCCAGCAAGTCAGTGGTGGTAAGGGTCCCCTCATACCTTCCTTCATCCCATTTCTTGGCTTCTTCGAACACCAATGGTGCCACATCGCCCAAGCCTTGAATCAAAGAAGAGCCAACTGCATCGTGGAATTCAACCTCATCCAGTGGTCCAGATTCTGTTCGCCATCCCTCAATGCGCATTAACTCACCTTGGAGCGAAGCAACACCTGCCTCGAGCATCAAGACATCAAGCACCGCTTCATCCATCAGCATGCCCATAGGAACAGAATGTTGCGCTGCAACACCGTCAATCAAAGAGGCTTGCTGGAGGGCGTAAGGTGTGCCCTGAACCATCAAACCTGAAGGTGAAATGTATTCTCGTACGCTGACGCCTTCCATGGCTGTGATGTGATGACGCACCGTTTGCAGTTCCACAGAGGTATCAATCAAAAACAGACGCAAGTCTGCCCTTCCTTCCAACCAAGCGCTTGACATTGGTCGATCAAGGTGAAGGCCATCGGCGTCAAATGTGCCGAGGCTTGAATCTGCAGTGAGGGTTCGCGCTTCCGTGATGGATGCCTCATCAAAGGAGCCGACTGCATCGCCGTAGACGCCATCGACCAAATCGAATTGGACCCACTCCACACCGTCGTTATTTTGCAGGGATTCATCCGCCGCAGGGTCGTTCAAATCCACGGTAGAAAACGTGCTCTGCAAGACAAATAGAGTGACGAGAAACCACGCCCCCAGCACCGTACGGCGTGCTTGCATGATTTGGCCTTTCATCCCCGTGCTTTATCGCTTGGGGTCTGTTGAACAGGTCGCATGGCTGTACAGGCCTTCAACCCAGAGGCCAGATTGTGCGGTCTGCCTTGTCGTAGAAAAATTCTGTAGCCCAATAACCAACTTCATGTTCCCAAGATTCGCTTTGCGCTTCACCTGTGTAATCGGTCCATTCCAATTCGACGGTGATTCGGTATTCATCCCATACAGTGTAACCAACGACGAGCATCTCAAGATCGTCGCCTGCAATTGAAGAATGGGCGCCGATGGAGTCCACCTCAATGCGCATTGTTTCGTAAATTTCAGAGCCGTTGGCAGATTCAAAGTGAACCTGAACCACAACATCAGTGATGGCACGGCTGCCTGTGTTGTGAATTTCCGACATCATGAGGTGGCCGCCACGTTGCATGTATTGTGTTTCCACGTTAACGGAGTCTCGTGGTAGCATCCAGTACCATCCACTGAGCAAGACGCCAATGAACATCAACAGGACAATCCCTGCTAAAGCCACCTGTCGAGGTGAGATTTTCTGGCTGAGTGCATCAACCGCTTCCTTCGCCCGTCGAACATCTTCCATGGTCTCTTCCATGTCCGCATCATAATCAGCATCCAACGCAACAAGATCGAGCAATCCAGTGCCACCCTGAAGGTCGTCTTCGTGAACCAACAGTTCTCCCTCCTTACCAACGGGAAGAATGCGTCGTTCACCACTCATGCTTTCACCTCAGAAAATCATTGCCAAACCACTTGCAATAATGGATGTCACAGGTTCGACAAGCAGAACGTGCCGTGTTTCGACCGTACCACTGGAAAGCGTACCAATCAGTGAAAGGTCCGTCACCATACCATTCACACCAATCGAGGAAGCGGTTGGGATGATGCCTGTGAATTGAGTATCAAGAAGAACCCCTCGGCCTTCGACTTCCCAATCGCCCATGAAAGGAACATAATAGCCAGGTTCCATGGTGATCTCAGCGCTGGCAATGATTCGCCCATCTGTAATATCATCGAGAACAATGACCGGGTATTGCATTGGTCCGGTGTAAACATGGATGGTCGCTGAACGCAGGTTTTCGCCGATGACTTCCACTCGTTCCATCGTAACGCCTGGTGCTGTTGGAACATCCGTTTGCTTGATGTAGACTCGCTCAACACCCTTGCCGTCAGAATTGATGCGCATGCCCCAGTCATCTGTGGCTTGCATGACGAAGGTCTTTGGCAAGCCCTCGGCCAACATCAGCACATCCCCTTTGGTGTCCACTGCGCGGCCACTTGCGGCAAGGTAGAGATCCATGTCCTCGGTGTTCGAACGGTAATCGAGCGTCATCATGCCTTGGAAGGAAACATCTGCACGAATATCGAATTCTTTCTCGGGCTGAGCTGCAAGGCGCATTTCACCGGGTAAGTTTCGCATGAACGCTGTGGCAGGCCACCACGTTCCGTCGATGTACCTCATTTGCTGAATCATCAAGGAATCTGCAGAGTAGCCTCGGCCTTCGCTGGAGTCGGGTCCGACTTGGTATTGAGCCGGCACCGTCACGTTGATGAGGAAAATATCACCGATGGTTGCGGAGAAATCTGTCGATTGTGGAACGCCTACAATCAAGGCTTCAACGCGGGTTTCAGCCCGTCGATCGATGAACACAGCATGGGCTGAATCCAAACGTGTGCCTAAGTCATAGGTCATGTCAATTGAGACCCGCGGCACGGTGAGGTTATCCTGAGTTGAGAACACAGCGTTTGCGACCACATTGTTTGGTTGTGTGGTGTCCATTCCGTCGATGATGAGTTGTGCATCTCGGCCTTCGAGCCCGTTCACGATCAAACTGAACTGCTCACGAAGTGGCTGCCATGCATCCATAGCTAAGTCGATTTCATAGACTGGTATCTCGCCAATCATTCTGAAATCGTATTCGATGAAAATGCGTCCTGACGGCAGGCTTGGCATCCAAGATTTCATGTGCCATGCTCGTCGCAATTCAATGGAAATACCTTGTTCAGCCCATGTGGAGGTGTTGACTCCAACGAGTTCACTATCGAGCACGACCCCATCTTCAAGCAACCTTGCGGCCAACTCAGGATAGGACACATTCGCCAATTGGAGCGCTTCAATAAAGGCTGGAGCTTCTGATGGCGTCACCTTGTAATCTTCGAGAATTTGGTTCACAGTGCTTCGACCCGTTAGGGTGAAGGTTGGCATTCTGCTGTAGTTGAAACTCACAAGGGTCGCTTCGTTGAAGTTCGCTGCCAAACCATGGGCCCAGTCAGGTTCGTCGTTGACGTTCGAACCCTTCTTGACGTCCGCAGTAACGTTGAATGCCTCACCTGTGACCAAGTCAATACCGAGGGACATGTTGCTTTCTTCGGTGCTGACGCCACCGAGGTCAACCGTCATTCCGTAAACGAGATCGTTCACGACTGTTCCGAAGTCGACCAAATCACCAAGGAAGAACGAAAGCGCTTCAACACCATCACCCTCGTCGAAGGTTGGCAATTCAAGCCCTGTGGAATCAACCGCGCTTGGGTAAGCAATCGTGATGTCTGCTGGCAACGGATCAACAGCAATGCGGCCATTCATACCCTTGAATCGATCAACGTAGTCTGTTTCATCTTCGAGGATGACATTGAACGGCGCCGATTGAGCACGGGTCATCTCGATTCGAGAGTTTCCTTCTGGGCCTGAGGACCCAGGGTCGAGAGGCGAGAGACGCTGGACGCTGGTGACTTGTGAAATGGCAACGCTGAGGCTTGCTTCACCGATGTCTTCATTGACCCAGAATCGGAAATGGTCGCCATCCATTGTGAGAGGGTTTGTGGCGTTGGTCATCTGAATCTGAATGGATTCCATCGGTTCGTTTGCGACGTAACCAACGGTGTCGCCAAGAACCAATGAGAAGGCTGCTGGCAGTCCTTTCAACCGGATTGCGTTGCGTTGTGTTGCGCTTTCTCCACCATAGGTGATGGTTCCGATTGGGCTGCTTGCAGAGTAGGTCATCGCCTCTGAAGTCTGGGTGAGGTTGAACGTGCTCGGGCGGTTTGATACTGTGGCGGATTGGCGTGTTGCGTTCTCCAAGTCACCGTCGGCATGGCGCATGTGACCGATGAGAAGCGGGCCACCTTCTTGGCCTCGCAACTCCATTTGCCGGATGTCATTGACTGGATCGTAGGAGTGTTCCACATCCGTGATGCCACCAATCCTTGCACTCATGGCAACCGGAACGAGAGGGGGCAATGG
>JAQXFM010000034.1 GCA_029250305.1 Candidatus Poseidoniaceae archaeon
CATGGGACGAAAGACATGGGACAGTCTGCCAAAGGCACTCCCCGGCCGACGCAACATCGTCATGTCAAGAAGCGCCCGCGACGACGTCGAGGTGCTCGACTACGAAGCCATCCTCGCGCTTGGTGAAGACGAGGAAATCATGATCATTGGTGGCGGCGAAATCTATGCTCTGTTCATGGAACACACCAAAGAGATTCACAAAACCATTGTCCATACAGCCGTTGAAGGGGCCGATACGTTTGCACCCTCGATGGAAAATGAAGGATTCCACCTGATTGGTGAGCGACACATTCCTGCAGGTCCAAGGGACGAACACCCGATGACCTTCCAACATTGGATTCGCTGATCATTCATCCGGTGAGTACTCAGTGACCCGCAAACCGAGTCGACCTTGACGCGAAGGACGTTGCATAATGGTGGCATATTTCTTCTCAAAAGCCGCTTTCAAATCAATCTCCATTGCCACAGCATGGCCCATCATCAACAGCATGACATCCGCCATTTCCTCTGCGCAATCCTCCAACGGTTTCCCTTTGGTCACCGCCGCTGCAAACTCCCCAAGTTCCTCAACCGTGAGTGCAATCCTGTACCCCATGTCGTGGCCGTTGTTCGCTTCAAAGTCATGCTTGTGATGAAACGCTGCGACCTTCTTCATCATGACATCCCATTCATGTTGTGGCTCATGGGCCATCCATTCCTCAACGCTCTTTCCTTGCATGAAGTGGCGTTCCATCGAAGGAGGTTAATGCCTTCGATGCCTACATTGTGAGCAGGTGAAGCATGCACGCCCACACCGGTGCCAGCCTTCTGTTGGCTTGCGAGGACACGCTGTGGTGGTCCAAATCTTGGCTTGCATTGCCGGGTTCACGGCCAGCTGCCCAGTTCGAAGAAATGCACACAGCCGCATACGGCAGGCTGAGTTCTTTGGCCAACTTCACTTCCCGAGGCATGGTCATTCCAACCATGTGACCCCCGAGCGTATCGATGGCGTCAATCTCTGCTTTTGTTTCAAAGTGGGGTCCTTGGGCCAGCCAATAGGTGTAGTGCATGCGTTCGTCTGCTCCAAAACCTTGGGACTCACGAAGCACTGACTCGAGCGCTGTGTTGAGGGTTGCATCAAAAGGATCGGTGACCGATGTGAACACCGCCGCATCGTCATGGAAGGTGCTTTGCTGACCAGTGAAATCGATGTATTGATTGGCAAGAGCAACTTTGCCTGGCGGGAAATCTTCTGGTATCGCACCCACTGAACAGACCGCCATCACCGCTTCACAGCCTGCATCAAACAGAGCGCGCATGTTGGCACGGTGTTCGATCATGTGCGGCGGTCGGCTTGGTGCGCCATCGTTATGGTGGCGTTGCAAGAAAATGAGTTCTTTCTTGACCTTGCCATGGCTGAGTTGAATGCAAGTCAATGGCACTTCACCGTACGGCGTCTCCACCGTCACGGCGTCGCGCTGAGACAGGGTCAATCCATGCGCCTCAAGTTGTTCACCCAAGGTCATGTCAATGAGTCCAGTGCCGCCAATGACGCCCAATCGTTCCATGTTCATCCACTCGCCCTTTGTCTATGTCAACCCTATGGCTGTTTGAACTCGGGGACCTTGCTTTCGCTGGTCATGTGAACGAACCGAGGTTCGTGGGCTTCACTCGTTGAGGCGTGCGATCAAGTCTGCCTTCTTTCCAGAGACAGGCTTTCCAGCGGCCTTGAGCAATTCCTTCAACTCAGCAACGGTCATGCTGCTGTGGTCGACGTCGGAGGCAGGTGCTGCTTCTTCAGCAGGTGCTTCCTCAGGAGCGGCTTCTTCGGCTGGTGCTTCTTCGGCTGGTGCCTCGGTCTTCTCAGACGCTGGCTCCATTGCTTCAGCGGCGTCAAGGATGGATGGGGCGTCCTCGCCTTCTTCTTCCTCGTCTTCCATAGCCGATGCAAGTGCTGCGGCTTTCTTTGCCTTGAGTTCAGCATCGCTTCGAGCTTCTTCTGCGTGAATTTCATCCAGTGACTTTCCACTGTCTGCAACGACGCCAGATTGCAAGAGTTGGCTCTTGCGAATGGCGACGCTCTTCACAGGGTAGATTGGCTTGACGGCCTTGCGCAATTCTTCTTCAAGGGTTCCGTCCAAAATATGGGTTTGGATCTTGGCGAAGGTGGACTTTGCTGCAAAAGCGACAATCAACTCACGAGCCTTGGCTCGCATTGCTTGCTTGATCGAAGTTTGAACACGCTTCTGTGTGATGATGAGTGGCTTCAATCGAACGAGGTATCCGTCGGTTGAAACGACATCGACGACATCGTCGACCTTTCCACGGTATCGGCGGATTTGTCGGCGGATGTGGTCAGTTTGGTGGTGGTGACCGATGAATGTGGTCAAGGCGTCTTGGCCAACACACTCGGTGACACGGAATCGAAGGATTACGTGCATCTTGGTGAAGTCACCGTTGAATTCTTGCTGCGTCATTTCATACACTCGTCCCATGATGTGCTCATCGGACTCCCCAATTGTTTCTCCAATTTTCTTAAATTCCCATGGATGGCGAGGTGCACGAATCGTGTACCAGCGCTTTGTCTTCCACTTGTCTCGCTGCTTACGTGCTGCTGCACGTGCTTTTGCACTTACTTTCTTTGCCATGGGATCATCTCTTGGGGGTGTGTATTGCGGGGGCTACCCCACTTGCAAGCCTGCGACAAACCTCCCCTATTTCAAGAACCCCCTTGGACAACAGGGCAAGGACCCACCCAAATCGAAGGGCTGAGCGCACAACTTCCATCCATCGCAGCGGTCTTTGAAACGCCAGCGAGAATGCAGAAATAGCCTCAATCACTGGTGTAAAGAATGGTCACGGACTGCTGAATGTTCAAGAAATCTTGACCATCTTCTGGAACGATTCTCAATTCGTGCAAGAGGTATGTG
>JAQXFM010000067.1 GCA_029250305.1 Candidatus Poseidoniaceae archaeon
GGCATCGAAATGCAATGTCCATACGTGTCGCTTTTCAAGGTGCTGAGTGCTGTTATATGCACGAATCACAGCATCGAACGAGGTGGCTTCGCCACCAATGTTCACTGTTGTTTCGTCGAGAACGGTCACCTCGCAATTGAGATGGATGTTTTCGTCGCCAAGCCTCTGAGCGAGTTGTCGAGGCGCAGAAGCGATGCCATCCTTCGGCAGCACCATGTTCCCTTTGGACATCATTCGGAACACAAATCGAAACATTCGTTCATTGGTTCGTAAGTCATCTTCTAAGAAAATACCAGAGAAAAGCGGATGGAAAAATCGGTTGATCATGGAACTTGAGAAGCCTTTCGCCTTCAGGTAGTCCTTTGTCGCATCGTTACCTCCTTCGAACACTCGGTCGGTAGCACCACGGCGAACGGCGAAACGAAGGCGAGCGACACGAAGTAAATCAAATGGAGAAGCAAAGCGGTTGAGACCGCTCATCATCCCCTGGAGTGGTCTTCGAAACGGATCGGCCATTCGCCAGAATTTGGGCTTCTTCTTTCGTTGTTGGACAATGAGAGCACCTGGTTCGAAGGCCTTTGCACCCATGGCGTTGAAATCAAAAGCCCGTTGAGAAGTTGGATACGCTGTCTGCATCACATGAAAACCATGATCAAGCAGAAAACCATCCACTTTGTCGGTCGCCATTCGACCACCGACGCTGCCTGAACGCTCGTAAACGGCCACATCGTGACCGGCCGCTTGGAGAAGTGTTGCACAACGCAACCCTGACAGTCCTGCACCAACTATTGCAATCGAGGCCATAAGCGCACCTCAAATGTTTAATTTGGTCTGGAATTCTTCGAGGAAAGGACCCATTGACTGGATGAGAAGAGCGTCGGGGTGGGTACGGATCACAAGTCCATCGAGGTACATCAACGCCCGAATGATTGGGAATGCTTCCTCTCCAAAGTTTGCCCCAGCATGTTCAACCGCCGCTTTGACAGTTTTCATCATGATTCGTGTGAGGCTTTGTTCACCCACTGGTTTCTTTTCAAAATCTGTATAAATTTCAGTCATTGTCGAATAATACTTGGCCAGTTTCTTTGGCGTTGGGTTGACCTCTGTCATTGCGAGCAAGGCATCGAACGCTTGTTGCATTTCTTGCCGAGAGAGATGGTCAAAAAAGTGGAACAACGCATGTGCCACCTTCTTCGGCGCATGGCAAATGGCTCCGTTGTCAATGAAGACAAATTTTCCGTTGGGATCCACGATGCAATTCCCGGGGTGAAGATCTCCGTGGAAGGTTCCGATCCCAAAGAGGTAAGCGCCGTGGATTCTGAAGAACTGCAACAGGAAATCCCACGTAAGTGCCTTTTCTTCAATGCCTTCTTCGAGGGACATTCCTTCAACAAACTCAGAAACGAGAATGTCTGCATTGGAAAGCTTTGGGTAATAGATAGGGAATCTCAAAAGGTCCATCTGGAATTGGTCGGCAAGTGAATCTTTGATTGCAGCGAGTTCTTCTGCGCCTTTGATTTCATTTCGAAGATCGAGTTCTCGCAATGTATAATCTGCGACGTGATTGATTAACGCCATTGGGTTGCCAACCTTGCGTAGTTTGGGTGCAAAGATAAGAAAAATACGAAGCCATCGTCGCATTCGAACGACTTCTTTTTTGAATTCCACAGCGTTGGTTTGTTTGATGAATTTAATCACCACTTCTTCACCAGTCTTCAGGCGCCCACGGTGCACTTGGCCAACCGAAGCTGCTGCCAGGGGGTCATCATCGATTGATTCGAACGCATCCATAAATCCGGCTGGAGCCTTTTGAGCGATGGTTTCGTGTAGATTTTCGGAGGCGATGGACGCTGCATGCTGGTAGAGTTGTTGCAGTTGTCGCGCCTTTTCGACACCCAAAAGGTCAGGACGAAGCGCAAAGATTTGGGCGAGTTTCACGGCGATGAGGCCCTGCCTTTGAATCCAATCAAGGTCTGCTGGTTTCTTCCTTAGAATCTGCCGCATGAAGCGGAAGAACGTCAGCATTTTCATGGCTTGGTGTCAAGGGTTGGGCTTATCAAGAGATGTTTTCATTCTAACAAATCTTCGTCTGTTTCGTCAATGAAAACAAGGGTGTATCGCCACGCATCTGGACCTTCCGACTCCCTGCGAATTCGTACGTTTCCGTTCTCGGGGTACCGTGCGAGAAGCGCTCCTTCGATGATGCCGTCATCGAGTTGCCACAGCGGCAGTACATCGTCGCCTTCGGTAGCAGGATGGGCAAGGTTGACAATAATGTGGAAGAATGGATCTGCATTGTAGTCGAGTTCACCGAGACCAGCATGCTCCCACCAATCCATGAGTTCATTCAAAAATTCAACATGGCCTTCGATTTTGCGGAGGCTAAAGGAAAGTTCTTCGCCAATTCGTTGGCCGACTTGTCGGAGCATGGTCCCGAGATCAATCCCCAGTTCATGCAGGCTGCTCATGCGTCCATCTTGCAAAGCGGCCCTTGCTTGATTGATTTCACTGCTCGATGCAAGGAAGGATTCCGGGTTGAATGGAACGTCTTCTTCAGGCAGATTTTCGCTTACTTTGAGGGCTTGGCGGAACTGTTCTAGGAAGGAACCTTGACCAACTGTGAGGCGCAATGGATCCACAATTCGTTCTTCTGTGAATCGCTTCTTTGCAGCTTCGATGTCAATGGCCTTGGTCCAAATCGCATTCACGAAATCACTGTGTGATGTCGCAAAGACTTCTGAGTTGACGACAAGAGCCGCATCGTCACGGCCACGGCCAACCGGGTTTTCTTCAACGTGAAGAAACTGAATGACATTGCCTGTGTCTTGGAGCACGCCAAGCGATGCAACTTCATCTGAATGGCGAACCGCAATTGACTCATGGAGTTGATCGTAGAAACGAACGGTTCGCCGATCAAGTTGGGCGAGAACAGTTACCATGACGCCTCGTTCAGCAGCGGAGTTGACCTCTTCAAGACCAACAGAGCGGCACAGATGGAGAATTCCAAAACGTCCGAGAAGTAAGACCAGACGCTCTTCTGCCTGTGCCGCAAATTCTCCGATTCGCTTGTGGATGTGCTCTCTACCTTTGAGAACTGCAAACTTTGCATTTGTGTCTTCTGCCGAATCTTCGTTGTTATCTTCGTAGTCAGATGTTGCACCAGACATGATGGCATCGAAGGCCTTTGATGTGCGTTCGATTCGGTCCCGCTGTTCGTTTAGAAGTCGCTTGAATAAAACAGGTAATGAGGCGCAAGAGAACCTCATCGGTCGGTCTGCTGTGACCGAAACCAATCCAATCTCGGTGAGACGGGAAAGTGAGTTGTACGCGTCGAGACGATTCGTACCCAGTTCCTTTGCTAGTTCGCTTGCTTTGAGTTCCTTCGACGAGGAAAGGATCACCAGCGAACGGGCTTCTCGTTCCGAGAGGCCAGCGTCTTCGAACAGTTCGAACCAATTCATTTCATTGAACCCCCGGATGAAAGTTCGCTGAAGGTGTCAAGGATGCGCGCTACGTGACGACGGGGTCGGAAGAGCCAATCGTAGCAGTAGTGAACCGTTCGGTCAGGACCGATAAGGAACGAAGATTTTGCCGGGAATCTCCCGAGGAAAACGGGGACACCGAATGCATCAGCGACGAGGCGCTCGGGATCGCTCAGCAATGGGAACGGAAGGTTCAACTCTTCCTTGAACCGGCGATGGTCTTCAACAGAATCCTGGCTGATACCAATGACTTCCACAGGCGGTGTGAGCGATTGGAACAGGTCGTATTGTTCCTTGAATGTCAAGCAGCCTCGCTTGCAAGTTGGGGAGCCATCCTTGGCGTAGAAGAAAACAACCTTCCATTTCCCATCGAAGTCAGAGAGAGAGAAAGCCTCACCGCTGGAGGAGGGGAGCGTAAATTCGGGCGCTGTTTTTCCAGAGAGTTGGTTGGCCATAACGTCCCCTCAAAATTCCCACTTAAAATGTAGTGGTCTTCAGGCTTGCTCAGGAATGAGGTGACCCATTCGCTTTTGCTTGGTTGAGAGGTAGTGATCGTTGTGCTCACATCGTCCCGCCAAGTGGGGCATGCGCTCGTCGACGCGGATACCGTTCGAGCGGAGGCCACGAATTTTGAGCGGATTGTTGGTCATTAGTTTCACCTGGGTAACGCCTACGCTTCGTAGCATGTCTGCGCAGAACGAATAGTCGCGGGCGTCCGCCGGCAGGTTGAGTGCCAGATTTGCGTCGAGTGTGTCGTATCCTACGTCTTGGAGAGCGTAGGCCTTGATTTTGGCTTCGAGGCCAATGCCACGACCTTCTTGACGCATGTAGAGGATTGCTCCTGAACCTTCTTCTTGGATACGGGCCATGGAAGCTTGCAGTTGTGGACCACAATCGCACTTCAAAGAACCGAAGGCATCTCCTGTGAGACATTCAGAGTGGATGCGCACGATCGGCACGGATTGAGCGTCGTCGAGACCCACGGACAAGACGGAGTGTTCACCGCCCATGTCGTCGACAAACACCCTCATCCTGAAGTTTCCGTGCTCGGTAGGTAGGTTAGCGTCTGCCTTGACTTGTGTTGCGTCTACATCGTATGGTGACATATCCTCAGAGTTCTCAGATTCTATTATAAAATCCTGTTTCAAATCGTGTGAGAATCAAAACAGTCCTTTATACGCACGTCTTCTGAAAAAGCATCATGCACAGCGTAGATTGCGATGTTGGCGTTGCAGCCATAGTCCGTCGCGCACGGTCTATTCTGCTCGTAAAAGAGCAGCGTGGAAAGTATGAGGGACGCTGGGGCCTTCCAAAAGGATACGTCGATGATGGCGAGCTTCCAAGAAACGCTGCGCTCAGAGAACTCAAAGAAGAATGCAATGTAGATGGGACCGTTCTCGGCATCCAATCCGTACGGGAGCGCCTCTTGGATGGAATGCCAGCAATTTTTATCGCTTACTCGGTCGACATACCTTCTTCCGCCGTCCCATCCCCAAACGACGAGGTCTCTGAAGCGAGCTTCATCCCAATCGAGCAGTTCTCTGAACTGAACTGGATCAGTGACGCCATGCACGCCATGGCCGTCAACGCTGTTAATTCCAAACACATCCTCTCATCAAACGACTACGAACACGAACGGGGCCATCCATATGTCCTTCACACACTCCCCAACCTCCGAGGTGGCGTGCGATGAACCCCCGACTTGTCGACCGGGTGCACACCCTCAACACAAGCCCAATCAATGAAAGTGGAGAATATGTGCTCTACTGGATGATCGCCAATCGCAGGTATCATTCGAACGCTGCTCTCGAATACGCAGCCCACATGGCCGAACAGCACAATGTCCCGCTCTTGGTTCTCGAAGAAATCTCGACACGACATAAGTTTGCAAACGATCGAATCACCGCCTTCATGGTTCAAGGGATGCTCGACAACATCCGAGTCTTCAGAGATAACAAAATCAGGTACATCCCTTGGGTCGAAACACCTCTCTCTGGTCAAATCGGAAAACTACACGAACTTGCTCCAAAAGCAGTGATGGTCATCAGCGATGACTTCCCTACATACTTCCCCCGCAAAGCAGTCGAAAGTGCCTCGAAATCCCTCTCTGTCCGATTCCTCACTGTGGACTCAAACGGGGTGTTCCCTATGTCATGGACCGAACGACCTTACCCTACCGCTCACGGATTCAGGCGATTCGTCCACGAGCGATTCGTTGAGTGCATGGAAACATGGCCCTCACACAACCCAATTCCTGCTGAACACACGTTGTGGATGGGAGACGACGAATTCAACACCATCGTCAAAAATTCAAAACTCGGCGTCACACCGTTCGAGTGGTTGTGGCGCGCCGGAGAACAGGGCTCATCAGGGCGTGATGCGCTCTCCACCCTTGACATCGACCATTCCGTTCCGCCTGTTGCAAATGTGCAAGGTGGCCGAGACACAGCGGTGCGAATGCTGAGGGAGTTCCTCTCGAACAGACTCAATCGCTATCATGAAGATCGGAACCAAGTCAAAAATCCGGCCACCAGTGGCCTTTCCCCATGGTTCCACTTCGGTCATCTTTCGACCGTTGAAGTTGTGCAACGCATTCTCGATTTGAATGGATGGATGCCCGATCTCATCAACGCACCACGACGCGGGGCAAGAGCAGGTTGGTGGGGCTTGCCTGAACCTGTCGAAGCATTCCTCGATCAAATCATCACATGGCGAGAACTCGGATTTAACAACGCATACCACAATCCAGAACACAACCACTACACCTCCTTGCCAGACTGGGCCAAAATCACCCTCTCTGAACACGCTGATGATGAACGGACCACTTACACACTCAAACAAATACGTGAAGCAGACACACACGATGAAATCTGGAACGCTGCTCAACGACAACTTGTCCGAAAAGGAATCATTCACAATTACCTGCGAATGCTTTGGGGGAAGCGCATCCTCGAATGGGCCTCATCACCCGAAGAAGCAGCTGAATGGATGATTGAGCTCAACGACACCTATGCACTCGACGGGCGCGATCCGAATTCCTACACTGGAATTTTCTGGGTCCTCGGAAGGCACGACCGAGCATGGGGCCCAGAGCGGGCTATCTTCGGGAAAATCCGCTACATGTCATCTGAAAACACACGGCGAAAGTTCGACCTCAAACCTTACCTCCAAGAGTTTGGCCACTGAACATGAGGCGTTGGCATGGAATACACACACATCACTCAGGTCCCCGACGACATAGAGACAACCTTCGCTTGGCATGAAAGAAAGGGTTCCTTCCGAAGATTGATGCCGCCATGGGAAGAAGTAGAGGAAGTACGAGCCGATCCGACCCTCGAAAATGGATCCGAGCGGATTTTCAGGTTCCCGATGGGTCCAATAAAACTTCAGTGGATTGCAAGGCACAAAGGCTACAACCCACCACATGCGTTTGCTGATGACATGATCAAAGGACCATTCAAGTCATGGTCACACGTCCACGCTTTCATCTCAAACGATGATGGTACATGCCGAATTGAAGACAGGGTCGAATTCAGCGTGCCGCTTGGCGGCCTTGGAAGCCTGGTAGCCGGGAGAAGTGTTCGAAAGCGAATCGATCGAATGTTCAATGCCCGAGGCATTCGGCTGACAAGAGACATACAACGCCACAAAGAATTCAAGCACATGCCTCGGAAGAAAATTCTGATTGCTGGGTCATCTGGACTCATCGGGAGGCAACTCGTGGCGTTTCTCGACACGGGCAACCACGAAGTGTGGCGATTGGTGCGAAGAACACCAGCCAAAGACGCTCAAGAAATTCAGTGGGATCCAAAAAACGGCACACTCGATTCAGCAGCGTTGGAAGGCTTCGACGCTGTCATTCACCTTGGTGGCGCAGGCGTTGGAGACAAACGCTGGAGCAAGAAACGGATGGAATTAATTCGAACCAGCCGAACTGAAAGCACTGGCCTTCTCGCAAGAACATTGGCAAACCTCGAGAACAAACCAGAGGTATTCATGGTCGCAAGTGCCATCGGCTACTACGGAAACCGAGGCAATGAAGAACTCACGGAATCATCGAAGGCAGGTGAAGGCTACCTCCCAGAAACATGCATCGCTTGGGAAGCATCGGCTCAACCTGCAAAGGATGCTGGAATTCGAACGATTCACACCCGTACAGGTGGAATCGTATTGGATGCAACCGGCGGAGGCCTTGGTAAGATGCTCCTTCCGGCAAAGCTTGGCGCTGGT
>JAQXFM010000079.1 GCA_029250305.1 Candidatus Poseidoniaceae archaeon
GAGCAGCCTCTTCCAGCGGTCCAAGCACGTCTCCTTGACCTGCCTCATGGGCGAGGTATGGAAGGTTCCAGATGATCATGTCGTGTGGTGAAGTGCCGGCCCATTGTGCCACTTCGCCATCTGCAGATGGGCCCGGACCGCCTTCATGGGCTTCGACGTTCAATCGCCATGTCGTGGCGTTCTGGCGGGTTGCAGCCACGGCGTAAGGATTGATGTCGCACGCCCGGGTGCTGTAACCAAGGCTTGCGGCGTACAATGAGGCCGCGCCAGATCCGCATCCAATTTCGAGGAGGCGTTTTCCTTTGCCTGGCCCAATCGACCGAAGCGTTTGGCACATGAGGTCAGTGTCTTCACGAGGTGGGTAGACAGTGGCTGGAACGATGAGTTCCAAAATGGCTCCATCTGGGGAGGTCCAATTCCGCGTTGAAGCCGGGCGCTCGAGCCGAGAAATTTCGGCCTCGGAGTCGCTCAATTCGAAGATGCCATCCTTCATGCCTTGCCCCGATTTATCCGAGATGCAAGGAGGCTATATTGATATCCGCTCGAGTAAAATCGTGCAACCCCGGCCATGCTCGGGGTTTTTACGAGCGGTGATTTCGTCGTAACCCACGGACTGTGCTCGATTTATCGCCGAATGGACGCCGCCGCAACCTATATGAATAGTTGGTAAGTCGGGCAGAAAGCCCAAGGTGCAATATTGGGCCTGTAGCTCAGTCAGGTAGAGCGTCGGACTTTTAATCCGATGGTCGCGGGTTCGAACCCCGTCAGGCCCGCCTGACTGAGCTTCCGGCCACGTAGTGCAGGGCTGAGCGGGGAATTTGGATGGTAGTAAAAAGCGCAACGAAGAAGCGACTCATGGAACTCGGTGTCTCCGAGGAATTTGCACACAAACTCGCCACCGATCGAAACATGACCGATATCAAGGCCATGTCCTCGGACGAAGTTGCTTCGACCCTCGGTGAATCGAAGGATTCCGAACAATTCGTCAGCACAATGGCCATCATCGCTGAGCAAGGCTCACGCCGACGTGCAGCAAAGAAGAGCAAGAAAATCACCATCCGCTCGAAGGCTATCGACGACTTCGACCGCCCAGAAATCACCCTCCGTTTCAACGCACTCAACCACGAACTGGTCCCTCACCAGGAACTGGTCGGCGCAGCAAACATCTCCGAAGAAGAGCAGTTTGAAGTCGAAAGCAAGGAACTCGCCCCTTGGCAAATGCTTCAACCTGACGACGAGACCGGCGAAGACCGACTCGCTAAGGAACTCCTCCCCAAGATTCTGATCACCGACCCGGTGGTTCAGGTCATCAAGGAAACTGAAGAATCAGCAGACAACGCTCGTCTTGCTGCAGACCCAGAACACAAACCACTCGCCGCCGGTTGGATCGCAGACCGTGTGTTGAAGGTTGTTCGCCGATCCCCGTCGGCTGGACAATCCGTAGCCTACCGCTTGATTGTGGAGGGTAACTGAGGAGGGATTATCATGCAGGAAATTATTCAATCATTTTTCAAAGAACGCAGCCTTGTCAACCACCAACTTGCATCGTACGACGATTGTATTCCATCTGGTGACAATAATCTCTCTCGAATGGAGAAAATCATTCGAAACATCCGAGTCGGAACCGACGAGGAAATCGATGACGATGATGGCGGCTTCATCAAGCTCGACGTCGTCGACCAAGACATCACCATTCGCCTCAAGAACATTCAACTTGGCGAACCAACCATCCGTGAAGCAAACGGCGCAGAGCACCCATCCACCCCTATGGAATGCCGCTTGCGAAAGTTGACCTACATGTCCCCGGTCACCATTGACTTCCAAATCTTCCGAAACGGCATCCGCTCGCCAAAGGAAGAGGCAGTGCAAGTCGGTAGCATGCCAATCATGGTCCGTTCGAAGCGATGCAACCTGCACGCTGGACACATTGCAGGCGACCGCCAACTCTACCCAACCACCTCCACTGAAGACTCCGCATTGTGGGACGACCTCCTTCGTAAGAAGGGCGAAGACCCGCTGGACCCTGGAGGCTACTTCATCATCAACGGTACCGAGCGTGTTCTCATCTCTATGGAAGACCTCGCACCAAACCGTGTCACTGTTGAAATCAACAAGCGATACGCAAAGCGAACCGAAGTCGCTAAGATCTTCTCTCAGAAAGACGGTATGCGCAAGCCACTCAACGTTGAGAAGCGACGTGACGGTATGCTCATGGTCAAGATCAGCACCGCTGGAACAACCGCAATCCCCGTGGTTCTTCTCATGCGTGCCCTTGGTATCGAGAACGACCAAGAAGTGTTCCAAGCCATCGCTGGACCAACTGAGACGTTCAAGTACATCGTGGCTAACCTCAACGAAGTCAACGACAACGAAGAGTACGCAGTTCAATCCATGACTGAAGCTCACGAATGGTTGCAGAAGAAATTCGCAGCCGGTCAACAACGTGAATACCGAGAGCAACGGGTCAACCAACTGCTCGACCGTGAACTCCTTCCTCACTTGGGTGACCAACCTGGCGCTCGCAAGAAGAAGGCGATCTTCCTTGGTCGCATCGTCCGCCAAGTTCTCGAAATGGCCCTCACCAACCGTGAACCAAACGACAAGGACCACTATGCAAACAAGCGTGTTCGCCTCGCTGGTGACCTCGTCGAAGATTTGTTCCGTGTGTCCTCTGGACAACTTGCTCGTGACCTTAAGTACCAACTCGAGCGTCACCACAACCGCAAGCGAGAGCTGAAAATCACATCCTGCTTGCGACCTGACGTCTTGACATCCAAGATCATGCACGCACTTGCAACAGGGAACTGGGTCGGTGGCCGCTCTGGTGTCAGCCAGTTGCTCGACCGAACAACCTACCTTGCATCCCTCTCGCACATGCGCCGTGTTACCTCACCGCTCGTTCGAAGCCAACCTCACTTCGAAGCACGTGACCTGCACCCGACACAGTGGGGCCGCTTGTGCCCTAACGAGACCCCTGAAGGTCAGAACTGTGGTCTCGTGAAGAACGCAGCACAAATGATCGATATCTCCGAGCACATCAGTGAAATCGAAGTTCGACAACAACTCGATGAATTGGATGTCTTCGAACCAGACGACTGGACCTCGGGTGACCGTGTTCACGTCAACGGTGATATCTATGGTATTCACAAGAACGGAAAGAACTTGGTTCGCCACTTCAAGTCCGCTCGCCGACGTGGAACCATTCCTGCGGAAGTGTCCATCCGATACGACCGTGAGAACAAGGACATCTTCATCAACACCGACAAGGGGCG
>JAQXFM010000090.1 GCA_029250305.1 Candidatus Poseidoniaceae archaeon
CTGACAAACTTCACTTGCATCTCAACGCAACAACACTGCCGTTGGCTGATGGAATTTGGAAGATCACGGTGGTGCTCTCTAATCGAGCCCTCATCGCCTCAAATTCAATTTCATACACGCTTCAGTTAGATCGACAAGCGCCTCTTGTGGTCTTGACGAGTTCGATTCAAGAATCTCAACCTTCGCTTGCCACGGTCGAGGAGGTATCAGTCGATGCGGTGGTGTATGAAGGCGAAGAGGTCTTTTTTACAGCCGAAGTTAGCGACGGATACGAAGGCGAGTCTGAAGTGCTCACATGGTCGAAGATATCTCCCGACGGACAAGTCTCGACTTTTTCTGAAGCGTCCTTCATTACACCTGCGAGTGTGAAATTCCTTCCCGATGTTGCCGGTGAATGGAATGTAGTCCTGCTCGTCAGAGATTCAGCAGGTCATTTAGCGAGGACGACATCAACATTCACGGTTGCCAACGCTGCCCCAGTGGCTCAAGTGTTCCTTGATGGTTTACAAATCCAGCAAGATGATGTCCTTGTAGCACCCACCGGTGATTCGTGGGTTTTGAACGCAACTAAAACCACGGACACTGACAATGATTTGACATCCCTTCGATACAAATGGTATGTCGATGGAGCATTGATTCAGACTCAAGGAGCCGTCTTTGACTCTGCAAAGATCAACACATCTGGAAGCCATGAAATTGAACTTGTTGTCGTTGACGATGACGGTGCAGAAAGCAGGCTGGTGTTTTCCCTCGACATTCCCCAAGACCAAGTCTCTGGGTCTGAAGGAATGCTTGGAGGTAATTACTTCACACTTGGCCTTGTCTTCATCATAGGACTCGCAGGATTCCTTTTGGCGCGAATGGGCTCCTCGGAACCTGAGACATCATTGCCTAAATGGCAGCGGAAAAAGTGACCATTCACGCCGGGACAAATTCCCCCGCGAGGTGCGTGGACGAGGGCAACGGTTGAAGATGGTGGGCCGTCTCGGATAATCATGTACGATGCTGCGTTGAAGCTTGTTGGTTCAGAGCCCGAGCCGATTTCAGTTGATGAGTACGCACGCCGAGTGAACCGCCTGACCGCTCAACTTCGTCCCGGTGACCTTCTGGTAATCCCTTCCTCTCCAAGTGCAGTTCACTCGAACGATGTTCATTATCCATATCGAACTCAAAGCGACATGCTCTATTTGGTAGGATGGGATGAACCCGAGGCAGTCCTTACTGTCCACCATTCAGACGATGGTTGGATTCGTACCATATTCGTCCAGCCAAAAGACACCCTCAAGGAAATTTGGGAAGGCCGTCGACCGGGCGTCGAAGGCGCTCTCGAGGGTTGGTCTGTAGATGCGGCTTACTCATGCGATGACCTTGAGGAAAAAATGACTGAGTTGCTCTCCTCGTCAAAAAGGGTGCTCATGCGCACAGGCATTCGCTCTGACTTGGACACGCTCGTCATGCAATCACTGGAACGACGTGATCGTGCACGCCAGCATTTTGGAACTGGACCTACATCGATGGAAGATCCAAGTGCGAGGATTGCCGAACTGCGTTTGCGCAAATCCCCTGCAGAAATCGAACAAATGAGGTTCGCCTCAGATGTCAGTAGCATTGCTCACATAGCTGCCATGCGGAACACAAAGCCAGGACGGATGGAATACCAACTTCAAGCCACCATCGAAGGCTTCTTTTCCTACGCCGGGACCTCGGGATGGGCCTATCCTTCGATTGTTGGATGCGGCGACAATGCCACGGTTCTCCACTACCACCAAAACAACGATGTGTGTGAAGACGGCGAAGTAATTCTCATCGATGCTGGCGCTGAATACAGAGGCTATGCTGCTGATATAACTCGCTCATGGCCAATCAATGGTCGTTTCACTGAGGCGCAGAAAGAAATCTATCAATTAGTCCTCGATGCCCAACTCGCAGCCATCGACAAATGCCGTCCAGGCTTGCCATACAATGCCCCTCACGACGAAGCACGCCGTGTGTTGGCCGAAGGGCTCATCAAACTCGGCGTCATTGAACAAACACTCGAAGAGGCATTGGAACTTGAGACAGGCGACTTGCGAAAGTGGTACATGCATAACACCGGTCATTGGATTGGGCTGGATGTTCACGATGTTGGCACATACAAACCAAATGGAGAACCGAGGTTGCTCGAAGAGGGCATGGTGCTAACTGTTGAGCCAGGTCTTTATTTTGGTGCTTGGAGGCCTGATGTGGATTGCCCTGAGCGGTATGCAAATCTAGGTATACGAATCGAGGATGACGTCCTCGTCACTGCAAACGATCCTGATGTCTTGACGGCAGCATGCCCAAAAACCGTCGAAGAAATTGAAAGCATCACTGGCAAACCTTTCTGAGGCGAGGGTATGAGTTGGGAATCGATTTTGCAACAACAGTCCGGCTGGACGTCTGAAAGGGCCCACGAACTCCGTCTTTCTCCAGAAGAGGCATTGACATTGTACAATGACGCACCACTTCACCAATTGATGTCCGCTGCCCACAATCGACGCATCGCTATGCACGGACCATCGAAGGTCACTTATCTTGTGGATCGAAACATCAACTACACGAATGTCTGCACCATTAATTGTCAATTCTGTTCATTCTACCGGCCACCAGGTCATGACGAGACATACACGCAATCACTGGAGGAGATTTCCGGGCGAATCGCGGCACTGGAAGAGATTGGAGGCGTCCGCATTCTCATGCAAGGTGGTGTCAATCCTGAACTCCCTTTCGAATGGTATGAAACATTGCTATCTCACATTCGAACCAACCATCCAAGCATCGCAATTGATTGCTTCAGCCCGATTGAAATTGAAGGCATTGCTGAAGTGAGCGAACTCACGACGCTTGAAGTTCTCACTCGTCTCAAAGCTGCTGGAATGCACGGTCTTCCTGGCGGTGGGGCCGAGATGCTTGTGGATGATGTGCGAAAGGACGTTTCTCCGAAAAAAGGACTCCCAGCGAATTGGCTACGTGTGATGGAAGAGGCACAAGGTCTGCGGCTTACCACAAGTGCAACAAATGTCATCGGGTTTGGTGAAACAAACGAACAGCGTATCGAACACATGCGCAGGCTTAGGTCCCTACAAGATGCCTCTCTCGAAACTCATGGGATCGGTTTCACATCCTTCATTGCTTGGCCAGTGCAACTCGAGACAAACAGCTTCGGCCGTCGGAACCGAGGTAAAAACAAGGTGCTGCTCGGCGCCGGTTCCTCAGAATACCTTCGCCATGTTGCTGTTTCTCGCCTGTTCCTCGATTCAATTCCAAACATCCAATCCTCGTGGCCAACAATGGGGATCAAGACAGCGCAAATGGCCCTCTTTGGTGGAGCAAATGATGTTGGTTCCACCATGATGGAAGAAAATGTTGTTTCAGCATCAGGAACGACCAAATTTAGCGCCAGCGAAGTGGAACTTCAGCATGTCATACACAGAGCGGGCTTTGTACCTCAGCGTCGAGACAGTGATTATGTCTTCCTCGAAACACCGATTATTGACGTGGAGCACGCTGATCTCCCAGCGCCGGTGCCGGCACAATTGTGAACACAATCATGCCGTTGTGTTGTAGAACACAACCCAAATTTCAGCGTGAATGTTTCGTTGTCCGTTTCCAATCCCGTCAGATGGGACGTATTCTTGACCATTGAACAGACCTTGGTACGAAAGGTGATTGTTTCCGCCAGCGGAATCTGTCCATGAAGTGATGTCGTGGGTCCACTGCTTGACATCTTGTCCAGCGCACCAACCGGCGCGTCCGTATGGCCACGAGCCGAATTGGTTCGCAACGACTCCATTGGAAACTTCATTTTCGCAACCTTCATTCGAGTACACAATTGGGTGCCATTCGTATGTCGAGAATCCATTCATTTCATAGTGGTGTTCGTGGTCACAAAACTCTGCACAATTTGCATTGTCTTTTCCAAAACCATGCCCTGTGATGGTTGCTACAATTTCCACTTTAGAAGCCCAAGATGGTACAGTGAAATTGAGATGACGGTTGTATCTTGATTCATTGTTGTATGTTCCATCAAATTGCCCGCCTGTGAACGCAAAGACGGCTTCTTCAGCGTGCTCCCCAGATCCCCAATCGCTCAACAAGAGGGTGATCGTCAAATCACCTTTGTTTGCGCCTCGATACTTGAAGGTGCGATTGTCTTCATTTTCCAGCATGAAAAGGTAGGGTGAAATGTCAGTTAGCCACTTTCCTTCCCTGCCATACGTTGTAATCCAACGCATGAACTCAGTGCCACACGAAGAGTCATTATCTCGATCGCAGATTCGTAGGTTTGCTTCATAATCCCATTCATGGCAACCACCATACGTACCATCTGACTTTTGGAATCGGTTGGCACGATCGTCACAGGCATGTTCATGGTAGACTTCGAGGGTATCGAATTGAGTCATATTTACGGGGAACTCAGCACTTTGGGTGGATGTGAAACCACCGCCCCAGCCCCCTGAGTGGCGGTCAAAATCCCATAGTGATACTTCGTGCACTGCCGCGTCACTTCGACGGATTTCTACTGGGAATTCTGCGTTCCATTGGTGAGGCTCATGAATAAGGTGCATTGCATCGTTGGTTTGTGAAGTCCAAGCATACAATGAGCCAGTTTCTCTGGCTTGTTGGAATCGATCAATGCCCATGTAACGTGGATTGTTGAAACTTGAGACCATATCGCCGATGCCGCCTGACAGCGTGCCGGCTCGTTGGTCGATGTAGTGAATTCGATCTGCCCATCGAGTCTCTTCATTGGGGTTGAGTGCGTTCTCTACTGCAGATTTCCTCTCGAGGACATCGTTGTGATATGTAGTGTCAAATGAACCATAGAACAAATGCACATTCTCCGGCAGCGCTCGGATAAAAGGCCCAGGGCTTTGGCCCCATGTTCCTGCATTGGAATTTCCTGAGCTGTCAGTGTACTTGAAGACAAAGAAATAGATGTCGAACCCTGTCCATTCTTGTTGGAAGTAGAACGTTCCATCAAGCGTGGGCATTGAGAAATGCGGGACTGTTTGCATGGGACCATTGAGGCTGGAAGCACTCTTCCATGGCACGGGCGATTGAACGACGGCGCATCCTTCTGAATCGATGGTCCATTTCACAGGCGAATCTGGACAAAGGTCGTTATTGGCTGACACACCATCAGCATCAATGTCAGCGCAGCCCACCTCGTTGACCGCAAGTCCTACGGGCGTTCCCTCACACACATCCATGGCGTCGTTAACTCCATCTTGGTCACCATCGCGCTGTTCTGCAGCGCAGCCAAATTGGTCAATATCTGTGGCATTGGCAGGTGTTTGTGGGCAGCGGTCGAGCGCATCGCCTGTAGCGTTCACATCATTGACAGCATCGTTGTCATCATCTTCATCTTCGGAAGCATCAGCGCACCCATCATCATCGAAATCAGACTGTGCGTTGCGAATCCAGGAGGTGAACCCCTTTGGGCAAAGGTCGTCAGCATCGAGGGCCCCATCATTGTCATCGTCATCGTCTTCATCCAAATCTAAACAGCCATCGCCGTCCCAGTCAGTGTAGAGCGTTGATCCCCAACCAACCCTTCCGTATGGGCAAGCATCGTCAATGTCGAGGACATCATCGTTGTCATCATCCTCGTCACGATCTGTATCGTGGCAACCATCAGAGTCGAAATCAGCATCTGGCGTAGAAATCCATCCTAAAGAATCGGGGCAACGGTCATGCAAGTCAAGCACGCCATCATTGTCATCGTCGTCGTCTTCGTCATTATCTCGACAACCGTCATCATCTTTGTCGCTGTTGGCATTTGATTTCCAACCCTCTGCCTCACCAATTCCATTTGGGCATCGATCCTTTGAATCTTGGATGCTGTCTCCATCTGCATCCGAGCCGCCTCCCTCAAGAATTACCAAGGTTCCGGTGGTATCAGAAAGTGGATCAAATTGTCCACATGTTGCCGAAGTCGTAATGGTCATCGTGCTTTCAATTTCTGTGAAATCGAGGAGAACCTTCCAGGTTCCATCCGATTTCACCACAATACTACCTGAAGATCCATCAGAAATGGAGTACTCCATGGTGCACGTATCGATGTCATCATGAGTTAAGGTTCCCTCAAACCAAAGGAGGTTTGGTTCTTCCAAAACCTCACGAACGGGTGCTGTGAGCACAGGTGCCAATTCTTCTGGCGGCAGCACTTCGATTGTGTGGGTGATTGATGCTACTGTCGGTGCAATTGAACCTGCGTCTGTTGGTTCGATGGCAACATTGACTGTGTAGTTTCCAAGCATTGCTGGCAGAAATTCAAGAGCATATCCGGTGGTGGTTTTTGACCATCCGTAGGCGTTGACTTGCTTGAACTCCGGCGTAGTGATGGAAGGAGTGAGAACCCAGCCTTCGCCTTGGTAGGTAACTTGAACCACGATTGGTGTTCCATCGAGGCGAATGGTTTCTACCGGCGATTGCCAATCAAGCGTGGGTGTTTCGAGCGTGACAGGCTCTTCAATTTCATTTTCCACCTCTGGCTCAACCGCACCTAGGCATCCTGCAAAACCAAGCAACGCGACGAGAAGGATGGCTGGAAGCACACCTTGTTTCATGGCTGTCCTTAATCGTGGCCGTCTTTCAATGTGTCGTGTTCAAAGTTGATTTGATTCAGTCCGACCGTCGTTTGTCGGTAGGACCGAAATCTTTGCTGGTTCGGTAGGATGGGCCACTGTTAGAGGTTGAACGTACATAAGCGAACCACCCGTTTCCCGCTCGATTCTGATGATAATTTCCCAGTGTATTCGAATGAGGGATGTCGAAACAGTGCCCGGCCACTGATTCGGCGG
>JAQXFM010000093.1 GCA_029250305.1 Candidatus Poseidoniaceae archaeon
CGCAGGCGATGAAGATCCAAAAATGTTCGAGAACCTAGGGTCGGTTGCAGACCGATTCGGTTCAGGCATGTCCTGTGAACATGTTCACGGGCCGATGGGATGGTTGCGCCGCTTTGTGGAAGAAGATGCAGGCGACGGTGAACCTGGTGTCGCCGTTCACCTCACAATGTACGGAGAACCCTTCCGTCAAGCAATCCCTCGTATTCGGCGAGATCGCCCAATGGTCGTCATCGTCGGTGGTGCGAAAGTTCCGGGTGATGTTTACAAGTACAGTCAGTACAACCTGGCTGTTGGAAATCAACCTCACTCAGAAGTCGCTGCATTGGCTCTGTTTTTGGATGCCTGGCACGGGGAATCTGGAAGTGAACGGTCGTTCGATGATGCACGATTAATCATCCAGCCGACGGCAAGCGGCAAGCGTGTAAGGGATTTAGATCGTGAAGAAGAGTAAGCACACGGTTACTCGTCCGCAGTTAGTCATTTGTAGCACGAAATAAGCACTGTTTTCGAGCAAACTGGTCATTCGGTTTCCAACCCAATCATTATGGGTGTCCGTTTTCGACCAAAACTGATGTCGGAAGTCAATTTTGGTTCTGGCTCATTCAGTCCCGGCCAGAACCGACGTGGTGTGGCTCAGGCTCCTTCCTTTTTTGATGCAGCAGATCGCCTCTCAAGTGGTGAAGAATTACCGCAGGGTGCTCGTGGCGATGGGGTGCTCTTGACCGCTGACGGTGGCCGCTATACAGGGACTCTCTTCGGAGCCCGTGCTCATGGCGAGGGAGAATTGGTGTTTACGACGGGAATGATGGGGTACCAAGAGTCATTGACCGATCCCTCATTCGCAGGACAGGTCTTGACCTTCACCTATCCTTTGATTGGAAACTATGGTGTGCACAACGGTGCCTCCGAATCGAACTCAGTGTGGCCAAGAGGCGTGGTTGTTCGCCATGCGATGTCCCAGCCAGACCATCGTTTCTCGATTGGAACTGTGGATGAACTGCTTCGTTCCCACGGCGTTCCGGGCATTGAGAACATCGACACCCGGGCCATCACCCGCAGGGTTCGCGAACTAGGAACGGTGTTGTGTGTCTTTGGCCCCGTTGAAGACGAGGCCCTTCTCAAAGCCAAACTGAAGAACCTCACATCCCCTGAACTGGAGGATCTTGTTGATGATGTCTCGATCAATGAAGCCGTGATTCTTAATCCGGGCGCCTTGGATGACTTGAACCGTCCACTTCCACGCCTTGGTGCACTTGATTGTGGCATCAAGTACAACATTCTCCGTAACTTATGCGAGCACTTCGAAGTGGTTTGGTGCCCACCGGAAACCCCGTTTTCAGTGCTTCGTGATGAGTATCAAATCGATGCCTTGTTCTGTTCGAACGGGCCTGGTGATCCCGCACATCCAGGGAAGGCAACGCAGGCCCGAGCGACGTTGGCAAAAGCCGTTCGTGATCGAATGCCAGTCATGGGTATCTGTCTTGGTCACCAATTGATGGGTCTTGCGTCGGGGCTTCAGACCTACAAGATGCGTTACGGTCACCGTGGTGCCAATCAGCCAGTCGTTGATTTGGTCACAGGCTCGGTTTCAATCACGAGCCAAAACCACGGGTTTGCTGTGGCTGATCCAGACGCTGGTATGCTTGCTGCTCATCCCTCCGGGGCTTGCTCACCGCCCGGTGAGAACATGCACGGCGCGGAAGTCCAAGTGCGCTATGTCAATGCAAATGACCGCACAGTGGAAGGCCTTGACCTCGTTGGTCACCCCTCCTTCACCGTTCAATTCCACCCTGAGGCTTGCCCGGGACCTCATGATGCTGCTCCCTTGTTTGGACGATTCCGTTCAATTGTTGACGAACATCTCGGAGGTGCTGTTTGATGCCTCGCCGAGACGATTTGAAGACCATCATGGTCCTTGGAAGCGGCCCGATTAAAATTGGCCAAGCTGCAGAATTTGATTTCTCAGGAAGCCAAGCTGTCCAAGCCTTGCGAGAGGATGGCTACGAAGTGATTCTCGTCAACTCAAACCCCGCTACAATCCAAAACGACCCGGAAATGGCAGATAAGATCTACATCGAGCCACTGATTCCCGACACCGTTCGCCGTATTCTGGAAATCGAAAAGCCCTGTGCACTGCTTGCAGGCATGGGCGGTCAAACTGCCCTGAACATTGCAAGTGAACTGGCACATGATGGCTCCTTGGAACGAATTGGCGTTGAACTGATTGGTTCCGACCTCGATGCAATTGACAAGGCCGAAGACCGTGAACTGTTCAATCAAGTGTGCGAGTCAATTGGACTTCCAATCTCTGAAGCCATCGCATGCAATACGATGGAAGCAGTCCTTGCCGCTGCTGAGGAAATCGGTAGCTGGCCGATTCTTATCCGCCCAGCATTCACACTCGGTGGCTTGGGTGGGGGTACGGCATGGGACATTGGACAACTCGTCGAAATCGCCACACTCGGACTTCGAAATTCCAGAATCAATCAGGTGTTGATTGAAGAATCAATCCTCGGATGGCAGGAACTTGAGTACGAAGTCATGCGGGATGGTGCTGACAACGCAACCATTGTGTGCACAATGGAAAACATCGACCCGATGGGCGTTCACACTGGTGAATCGACCGTTGTTGCTCCTCTGCAGTCCTTTTCCGATGCAGATCACCAAATCCTTCGTGACCAGGCTCTTAGCCTGATTCGTGAGCTGAACATCAAGGGTGGATGCAACGTTCAATTCGCTTTCAATCAATTCACTGGTGAGATACGTGTCATCGAAGTGAACCCTCGTGTGTCAAGGTCGTCTGCTTTAGCAAGCAAGGCGACTGGTTACCCGATCGCCCGTATGGCTGCGAAGATTGCCGTTGGCTACACGCTCGATGAACTTCCCAACCCAATCACAGGAGAAGGCACCACCGCAGCGTTCGAGCCAACCCTCGATTATTGCGTTGTGAAAATCCCTCGCTGGCCCTTTGACAAGTTTCGAACTGCTGACAGGACGCTTGGGACTTCGATGAAATCCACGGGTGAAGTGATGGCCATTGGACGGAATTTCGAAGAAGCGTTCCTCAAGGCTTGGGCTTCGTTGGAACAAGGCTGTGCCCACCCCCGTCCATTGACTCGGGCGGATGAGAGCGAGGGCGATGGCATGGCAGAGCGGGCGTTGACACAACTCCCCGATAGCACCCTTGTTGAATGGTGCCGTGTTGCTACCGATCGTCGAATGGGGGCCTTGATTGAGGCATTCCGTCGTGGCTGGTCGGTAGAAAAGGTCCATGAAATCACACGAATCACACGCTGGTTCCTCTATAGATTCCAGAACATCGCCCAAACCGAGCGCACAATCACTGGTTTGCATGCCACCCCTGCGGAACTCACTCGAGAGCAACTCAAATCATGGAAGAGCCTCGGGTTTAGTGACGCCCACATTGCTGATGCGTTGGCTGGTTTCCCTGCAACTGGTCCGAAATCACTGCAAGCAGGGTTTGATGAAGAGGCCGTCATGAAGCGAAGGCACAGCCTCGGCCTCCACCCTCGATACCGCATGGTCGATTCATGCGCTGCAGAATTTGCTGCCAAGACGCCCTACTACTACTCGACCTACGAGATCGATGATGAGGTAGGTGTCGACGTGCTTCCAAACATCGAACATCGGACCAAGGAGCGCCTTGTCACCGTCGGGAGCGGTCCAATTCGTATCGGCCAAGGCATTGAGTTCGATTATGGATGCGTTCACGCCGCGAAGGCCATTCGTGCTGCTG
>JAQXFM010000099.1 GCA_029250305.1 Candidatus Poseidoniaceae archaeon
AACAGTGTCAGACTTACTCGAAAGATTACAGGAATTATCAGACCCTAAACCGTTTCTTCCAGCGCCAGCCAATGGATTACCAACCCATCCGTTTTGGTCCGGCACCCTCGCTTATGACCTCGTGCAATGGACCCAGCCAATTGCCTTGCAGCACCCACCAAAAGAAGGAGAAATACTGGCGGTCCTTTGGTTGATTGAACGATTCGCTGCAGAACGCAAGAGCGATGGACGCATCACAGCGTTCGCATGCGATGGAGATGAGTGGGCGGCGCTTGCAAACAACGTTCAAGTCAAACCGTACGAAGTCATCAAATCACATGAGAACCCTCATCCAGAGACTTCCAACTTAACAGATCAGGAACACCGTGAAGGCATTGAGGCAATCCGTGAAGGGATTGCGGCGGGTGAATTCTACCAAGTCAACCTCGGGCGATGGTGGGAAGGGCAATTGAGTCGACACCCGAGAACCATCTTTGAGGAATTATGCATGACAAACCCTGCACCATTCTCTGCGTATCTTTGTGCTGAAGACCTTGAACTTGCACTTGTCAGTTCATCGCCAGAATCACTTCTTCAATCTGACGGCAACGTCATACGGACAGCCCCCATCAAGGGGACTCGCCCACGCGGGTCCACTCAAGAGGAAGAGGTACTGCTGAGAAATGAAATGCTCAACGATGAGAAGGAACGAGCGGAGCACAGGATGCTTGTGGACCTCATGCGCAATGACTTGGGAGCCGTCAGTGATGTTGGAGGCGTTCGAATTGAACGGTTCGATGTCGAAGCATACGCCAATGTTCAACACCTTGTCTCACAAGTGGTTGGAACGCTGTCTGAAGGACAAACTTCCCTCGATGCACTCCAAGCGGTGTTCCCCGGTGGAAGCATTACGGGGTGTCCAAGAACCGTCGTTTGCGCTACAATCGATGAACTGGAACGACGACCGCGGTCGTACTGGACGGGTTCCATTGGTTGGATTGACCTCCATTCTGGCGCATGCGCTTGGAACATCCTCATTCGAACGTTGATCGCAACAAAGCACCGAACGCGATGGTTTGGAGCGATTGCAGCCGGTGGAGGCATCACCATCGGATCCTCTCCTGAAAGCGAAGTGGAGGAAGCGAAATGGAAGGCAGCTGCCCTTCGAAAGGCGTGTGGCTGGCATGTTGAACAACGAGAGCGTCTTCCAACTGGTGAATTGGAAACTCATTCCCTCGAAGTGGAGCCGGCACCTGTTGCAACGAAGCAAGGTTCAATCCAAATCGATGACGGTTCAATGAGAACCAATGGCGCCGTACTCTTGGTCGATAACCTCGATTCGTTCACGCACAACATAGCCCACGCCATTGCAGGATTGGGCCATGATGTCGTTGTTCACCAGTCGAGATCTTCCACCACATCACTGCAAGAACATGAAGCGCAATCCATTCTTTCAAGGATTCGTCCAAGTCACATTGTGCTTGGACCCGGGCCAGGGCAACCAAAGGATTCGCCAATCACCATGCAAATCGCCACATCAGCAATCGAGGGGCGCATCGAACAACCTGTGCTTGGAATTTGTTTGGGTCACCAAGCACTCGGGCTGGCTGCCGGGATGGATTTGATCAAAGTGCCATCAGGGCCGGTTCATGGCTCACCGAGAAGCATACGACATAGCAATGGACGTTTGTTCGAGGGGTTCACCTCGCCTCATTCATTCACACTCTACAACTCCCTCGTGTTGGCAAATGAAGGCACTTCTTCACTCAATCAAGTGGCATGGAATGAAGCGACGGGGGACATCATGGGTGTCCAACATTCGGAGAAGCAAATCTTCGGGGTTCAGTTTCATCCAGAATCCGTAGGCTCGGAAAATGGAATCAATGTGCTGAGCAATTTCCTCGGGATGAGAGCGGATGCTTGAAGAATCGTGAGCGAGTGGAACGGATTGAGGGAAGACCATGCCAACCTGCCGTCATTGTTCAAGCACGTACCCACGTGAACAATTCATCCATGGAAACGGGCCAAGCACACAAGTTTGTGTCCGATGTGGAGTCGAAAAAGGCCTCGTCTCAAAAGATGAGGCTGCAAACATGTATGATGGCGGATTGGGCAGCGCTCGCCTTCAAATCATGGCCCGTCGCTACAGTGTTTTCCTCTACATTCCATTGCTCTGGACACTGTGGATCATGGTGCTCAAAGACATCCAACCGTGGGGCATCTACTTCCTTCTCCTTCTGTTGGCAATCACATTGGCAACCCCTGTCTGGTTCATCTACCGAGGTGGCCAATACTCTGGAGACATGGCTCGTTTAACACCAGCCTATGACCGGCCCAAGGGCCACTGATCACGATTTAGCGTGAATCTTCAACACGTCTCCATCTTGGAGTTCGTGGTCTGCACCGACAACCCTTCGGCTTCGGCCATCAACACCACGAATGAATCCATCACCGAGGTCGCTGTGAACTTTGTATGCCAATGCTTTGGCTTGTATGGCTGCGGGTACAACAAACGCATCGGGCAGAACCTTTCCATCGCCGTCTGTCCAACGGTTCTCGTCCTGCACAGGATAGACCACAATGTGTTCTAATTCGTCAAACAGAACTGTGTCAAGCATGGTCGCCACTCCGGTACCAGCATTTGCTTCAAGCCGCTCTTTCATGTGAGCAAGCGCCTTCAGTTGGGCTTCATTGAGAGCGTTTGAATCACTGAATGAGAATGTGGTTGAGCCGGGAGTGTACTCAATGAGATTGGCTCCCGCAGCTCGACGCAGCCCAAGTTCAACATCAGCCATACATGGAATAATGCATCCATTCGCAACCACACCGTCCAACACTTCAGTCGGTGCAACATCGAATTTGTTCGCTGCAATATGAATTGGGAACAACGCCTTGCGCAAGTGCACGGCGAGTGAGGCAATGATTGAGAGATCCCAATCCCATGGTGAGCCAAGCGTTGTGTGTTCCGAGCGGAACGCTTCATAGGCAAATCCAACCGATTGCAAGGTCGCTCCAAGGCCCGTAAGGCGTTCATGAATAAACGAGACCAGTCCCTTGTCGCCTTCCGCTTGGACGCGTCGAACGCCTCGAACCCATCCGTCCATTAGTAAGCCTGCAATCCAAGCATCAAGTTCCAAACCCAGGAATTCAATCTCTTCAATGACGCGAGATTGTGCCACCTCTGTGGTTTGGTTGTGCCCTTGTGGATTGCCTTCCAAATCAGTGCTTCCTGCTGCGTCTACAACCTGAATCAGTGCGTTGCAGTTAGCGAGGTCGGCGAGGAATGCATTTCCTCTGCCTCGCCCCTCGCTTGCACCTGGAACGAGGCCAGCAATGTCCACCAAGAAGCAAGGAACGAGGCGCATGTGGCCAATGCACGAACCAGTTCTTGGCTCACACAAACTTCCTCGACGTGGGTCGTCTTGAGAGGCTGGCTCGATGCGCCCTTCTTGTTCGAGCTTCGCTCGTATGTCCTTGCACGGACAGGGCAAGCGGGCTGCAACAAAAGCGACGCCAACGTTTGGTTCAATCGTACAAAAGGGGTAGTTGGCAATGTCAACCTTGGCCAAGGTTGCAGCGCTGAAGAAGGTCGACTTGCCTACGTTTGGTTTGCCGACAAGGCCGATCCGCACCTTGTTCACACCCTCGTTAGCTTCATTCTTCCTCGTTGGAGGATTGCTTGCTTCGAATCATGGTCAATGCGATGTCGAGTTCAGGCAAATTGATCTTCCCATCACCGTCAAGGTCGACTGCTTCGAGCAAGGCTCCCATTTCCCATGGAGGGAGGTTCGCAATGTCTGCGTCCTTGAGGGCTCTTTGGAATTCGAACCCGTCAACAGTGCCGGAGTTGTCCAAGTCAATGGATTGGAAGAACTGGAAGATGGACTGGTTCGATTCCGAGAGGTAGTCTGCGAGCATGACAAGTTCCTCTGGCGTTTCCTTTGCATCTGCTGGGAACTCTGTGACCTCGTCGTTGTGGAGATGGGCACTCACTGCAATGATTGTGGCGCCAGAATCATCTTCAGTGTGACCAACCTTGAGTTCGGTGTCGATGCCGACGCCGCGACTGAGAAGGGTGCGAATGGTGGTGGTGCCTTCAACCAAGGAGTAGGCATTGATGTCACTGGTTGCGCCTGTGGCAACAGCGTCTGCATTGCCACGGGTGCCGGTGCGAATCATCACCAAGGCCGCCATGATGGCTGCAATTGCGCACAGGTAGTACAAAGCAGAGGAAACAAGGAGGAAGCCGCCTGTTGATGCCACTGCTTCTTCGACGCCTGAGTTGAGCACGGCTTGTGAGGTGAAGTCGCCCATGAGGCGAACGATGGTCGAAGTGAGACCACCGATCATGGTGAGCCAAACTGCGAGTTGGGCATTCGAGGCATTCGCAAGTTGCTTTCCGCTTGCCAATGGATAGGCCGTGAAGACACTTGCAAGCATCATCAATCCACCAACGGTGTACATGAAGCCTTGATCGACGGTTGAAGCCATGGTGCCAAGGTTACCGAGACCGACAAAGACATCCATGCTTGTGAAGTAACCGCCAATGGTGTAGATTGGGATGAGGAGCATAGCACCGGTTGCAGCGAAGGCTCCAGGACTCTTGACCACTGCAGCCGCATTCGACTTTGCAGTCACGAGCAGGTTGATTGAACCTGCGAAGAGTGGCAGCATGCCAAGGGTGAGAAGAATAGCACCAAGGTTTTGCAACAACTCAGCGCTCGTTGCTGCTGTCATGAAGAACGGCGGAACCGTCACAAACAGAAGAGCCATATTGACCTTTAGCATACTCTCAGACCAAATTGGTGATCCTGTGGTGTATGGAATGACATGGTAAGCCAGTCCGAAGATGAGGGCCAATGGAACCCATCCGGTGAGCACATGTTCGGCCATCCAAACAGTTTGTGTAGAGTCTGCTAGTTCGCCGAAGAAGGCAATCAAGCCTGCGAAGATTTTGGCAACCAAGGCAAGCACAAGGAACCAGGTGGTTGGTGCGATGTTGTCCGATGCACGGTTGGCCACAGTGATGAGAACGTTGATGAGGATCGCTGCATGGAGCAGAGAGCCAACAACAAGCGAGGACACATTGGTGATGTTTTCAATCAATGCAGCCTCATCATCGAGGGTAACAAAGGAAAGAATTGCTGGGAGAACCAAGTACGCAGCGGTTGATGCGGTGAGCAAAAGTGCCACCATTGATGCGCTCTTTTCACTGGCGAGGCGTCCTTGTGCCGTGCGAGATACGGCCACTAAAGCGCCACCGACAAGCATGTAGTTGAGCGCTGTGTTGAAGAAGACGTTTGTGTAATCCGTAAGCATGGATCCGTCGTCATATGACCAGCCAATGCTTGCAAGGGAATCCAAGGCAGCGCCGTCGTAGCTGTGCCAGAGTCCGAGGAAAGCCCCGATTGATGCAAGGAGGAACCAAACCATTCCGAAGCGAATCCATGTTTTGCTGCCGCTACCTGCTTCATCGCTAAACAGATCGATGATGCCTGCTGGGGCTTTGTTAAGCAAGAAGAGTCCAACTTGCTGCAGAGGGGCGCTCATGCCACCAATGCCTTTCACAAGGTAGTTTGCAGTGATGAGGAGGGTTGCGACCAAAAGGCCGGACATAATGAGGACAGTTTCCATACATCACACCTCCTAATCGACGATGACCTCTGCCAAGAGCGATGCAACAATTGCACCCATACCAACCAAGAGGCCGATGAGGTAGTACCAGATGCCGCTTCCACCGAGGTTGCCGATGAGCGGAACGAGTTCGCCGAGCAATGGGATGTTGTCCCAACCGAAGACGTTTGAGAACAATGCGAGCATGCCGATAACGCCCACTGCAAAGAGGGTCAGCAGAATTCGACTGGAGGCCGGCTCACCGGTTCCAACGGTTACATCAGGAAGACTGGTTGTGTTTGTCATGAGGTTCACCCGAACGTGACCCCATAGGGGTCATTCCGCCCACTGGTAAAGCGGTGATAAAGATTGACACCCTCGCAACAGCAATCGGACGGATTGCTGGAAGCCAATCATGGAGCCCGGAGGGCATCCAAAACATTGCCTCGACGAGGCTTCGAAATCCCGAGTGGTGTTGGAAGAGCGTGCTCCAATGCGACCTCTTCTGCCCACGCTTTCTCGCATTCACAAGCGAGACCTTCGAATTCTTGTAACTCGCCTGATACGGCATAGCGTTCGATCGCAGCAACCACATGCGAGTCGCATGCACCACAATTGTGAGCCCCGCGAACGCGTCCACCAGCGGTTGGGTGAACAATCAAACGACTCACTTGACCTTCGCCGCCATTGCCCGTGTCGTTGGGATGAATGGTCGGGTGTGCCCGGCGGATCATCTCGACAAGTGACCATAGCCAAGGTGGGCGATACTCATTGTGCCTGTGCAACCGATCGATGATGGTGCCACGCTGGATGTTCATCGGGTTGACCGATATTTCATCGCTTTGTTCGGCCACATCTTCAATCCATTTTACGCCGTGAAGAAGCGCATCTGCTTCGTTCATGAACGGGGGTTTGAACATCAAATAGGTCTTTACGCGAATGTCGAACTTCTTGAGATTAGCAACCGCTCTGTCCCATGATTTTGTGGTAAATCCTTTGTTGACGTGAAACCTCAAGACTTCATCATCATATGCTTCGAGTCCTATGGCGACTGCAAAACTTGTGTTGATTGATGTGGCCCATGCGAGTTTTTCTTCGGTCAATTGTTCGCAACGCGACTCGACAATCAATTCCTTCCCCAGTGTTTGGCAGTCACGAAGAACCGTTTCTTGGAAAGCCACTGGGATCTCCCGATCCTCAAGCAGTGAACCGCTGGTGTACACCTTGACCATTGCATGGCCTTTGAAATCGTCGAATTTGGTTTTGGCGTAGGCCCACTGGGCGTGTAAATCCTCGTTGGTCACATCGTCTCTTGTGTCGTTGAAATACCCACAGAATGTGCAGCCACTCGACCACCACCAGTGGCACCCCTTGGTTCGCAAAATGACCGTAACGGCGCTGCATGGCGTTCCATCTGCCATGGTTTCTGGAGTGTAGTACACCGTCGCTGGTTCGCTGGCGTCCCAAGACTGCTGCCTTGCTTTGGCCCATGGGGTGTTTGCAGGAGCCTTCACAATGTCGTGGATACGGGCGCCTTTGCTACCGTCGCCAACAAGTGTGAGTGATTTTTTGGTCGTCATCAAAGCCCCCCTGTGGTTCTGTGGCTGGCCGAATGTGTTTCAATCCACCGACGCGCCTTATGCTTCTGGCGTGAACAAAACAGTTGTGCCAGCTTGGACAAATTGGCCTTTCGGATGAGCTTCGTCTTTCATTTCTGCAGAGACCACTGCGGCAGTGAAATCAACCGCTGGAACGCGTATGTCGACCCTCGAACCAAGGCGAATCATACCGAATCGTTGCCCACGGCGCAACTGATCACCAATGCCTTGCCACGGCACAATAGTGCGAGCCAGTGCGCCTGAAATTTGAGTGACTTCGATGCGGCGGCCCTCATCATCAAGGAACACAGTGCGGACGCGTTCATTGAATTCACTTTCTTTTTTGTAGGCGGCTTTGAATGGTCCTCGCTTCATACCCTTTCCAGTTCGGTGCTCCATCCGTTCAATGGTTGCAGCCATTGGCGAACGGTTCACATGGACATCGAGAGGTGACATGAAAATGGCCAAACGAATCACATCTTCGGCGGATTCATCGCCTTTTTTGACGGCTTCAAATCGCTGCTCTGTTGTAAACTCAAGGGGGTTGTCGCATGCTTTGGCCATCCAGTCGCCGGTGAGAACATCATGTTCGACATCGCCCGATGCATAGGCTTCCTTTGATGGCCTGCGGCCAGTTGCTCGTTCACGACGGATGAACATCACGTGGCCATCAGCAGGAGAGACGAGCACCCCTGGTTGCTTTGGAATTGGACGGTCGGGATCCCGCCAAAAGTTGACCAGAAATGCTGAGGCCATGATACAGAGAATACCGAACAATGGAATGAGCCCACTCAGCGGATCGATGAGGGTTCCAACAATGATTGAGCTGACGCCCATCATGAAGGTAATCAGGACGGGTGCGTGGCCCCCATGGGCCAAGCCAGCCATTCGAACGCCTCACTCTGCCCAAGGGTCTTCGCCATTGGACCAGTCGGAAGGAACTTCTTCTGCTGGTTCCTCTGCTGGAGCCTCAACTGCAGGTTCTTCTACTGCTTCTGCTTCTTCTGCTGCTTCTGCTGCTTCTGCTGGAGCCGTGTTGCTGTTGTTGAGTTTTCCATCGTCAAGAAGGTCTTCAACAGCGTTTTCGCCAACGATTTCGACGGATGCGGATTCAGTTTCTACGGTGATTTGTTCGGCTTCTTCGATGGTCATGTCAGCGGCACGAGCCTCGACCATGTCGTCCATTCGCTCTGTGAACGCCCGGGACATGTGTTGTGATTTGCGCTCGGCTTCTACCGCTCGCTCAATCATGTCGTAGCGTTGCTTGATGGCCTTGTTTAGGTCTTCGAAAATTTGCATGTGGTCGACGTACCAATCGTCACGTGCCTTCATCTCTGAAACGGCAAGACGCAA
>JAQXFM010000112.1 GCA_029250305.1 Candidatus Poseidoniaceae archaeon
GGGTCGTTCGCAAACCACGATTCAATCATGTTGGCATGGAAAGGTCCCGAACGCGTTTTTGCTCCAAGCGGTATGCGGATGGTCATTGGACAATCTGCACCCCAGCGCCATCGTAGCATAGCAGCGTTGTTGATCAAAGCATTGTAACCAAGCGCAGCAAAGCCACCGAACTGAATTTCAACCATCGGTCGCATGCCAGAGAGTGCTGCCCCTGTGCCTGTGTGAACAATAACTGCCTCGCACAATGGCATGTCAACCAGTTTGTCTGCGTGACCGGCATTCTTGAGCGCCATGTTCATTCCAAATGCACCGGCCACTTCCATGTCTTCACCGATGAACACACATTGTTCGCCGTGTCGAGTTGCGATGTCTGCCATGGCTTGCTGAATTGCTCGTGCGTACGTCCATCCGCCCGATTCGACGTATTCGAGGGTCGTTTCGCCAACAGAGAGCGGGGCTGGAGCGTCGGAGCCTTCGAACGGCGTCTGGAGACGTTCAAACCGTTGCTTATGCGTTTCTGCATCGTTGAGAGTGGTGACGCCTTTCGTGACCGTTTCGGGTTCAGGCCAAGGCATCTCTGTCACAGCTTGGAACGCCTTATCGACAAGCGATTGTTCCTCTTCTTCCATGTTGGTCAAAGCGATTTCATCCACACCAAGATCAAGCAAGAGCTGACGGTGGGTTGGAATTGGATCTTTTGCCTCCCAGTAAGCAAGCAGGTCCCGGTCCACATAGCCAGGTGGTGTGCCAGAGGCGTTTCCAAGATAGAGATCGTCATGGTGATGGGCGTGGCCACACCCGCGCATGGTCTCGACGTGAATGAGGGTTGGACCGCCTCCTTCCATCGCGAACTCTCTGGCCACAGCAGCGCTGGCGTGCCAAGCGGCTGGGTCCGAACCATCGATGGTCCATGCTGGGAAGCCCATTGCGACTGCTTTGTCTGCCCATACCTCTACGCCAGATTGTTTCGCTGGAGGGGTATCAAGAGCGATTTGATTGTTTTGAAGGATGTAACAAATTGGCAATCCACGCGCTCCGGCGAGGTTCATCGCTTCCCAAAATTCACCCGATGAAGAAGTCCCTTCGCCAATGCAAGCAACATGGAAGCGGTCAAGGTTCTGGCGCCAAGCAGCAAAAGCAAGTCCGGTCATGGTCACGCTTGCAATCGGGAGCGGTGCAGTGGGGGGTAACACCCCGACGTGCCATGCACCAACGTGCAAATCTCGACCGCCTGCGCCGTCCCACCCACCGTTTTGATTTGAGCCGGCTTTTCCGAGGTTCGCAGCCATGACATCCAATGGTGTGTCGCCCATGGCAAGACCGAGCCCAATGTCACGAATCATTGGCGCCACTAAGTCGCCGTCGTATCCTTTTCCTGGGATTGCGTCTCGTGGAGCATCTGGCTGTCGGTGAAGGGCTGTTGCCACAGCAACAACGCCCTCTTGCCATGTGGAACGGAAGCCTTTGCCGCCGAATAATCCACCATCTGGGGTCGCCATGCCTTCCGCGTAAATGGTTTTGAGATGAGCATCGAGTTTTCGGGTGCGGGTCATGGTTCGTTGCCATTCAAGGCGCTGGCCAATGCCCACCGCCATGTAATGGGCCAACCGCCGGAAGGTCAGTCGCAAGTCCACAAGGAAATGTTGAGCGCGACGGTCAAGGAACACATCCATGGTTCGTCGAGGGATGACTTCAACGCCTTCATCTTGACCCATTTTCGCCTGAATTTGTGCCTGAAGCCCTCGGTGGACTGCCTCGATGAAGCGAGTGGTAAACGTGTGCCAAGACTCACCCTCAAACTGCACAGGTTCGTTTTCAACCAAGACATCCCACACATTTGCTACGAGGAATAAATGACCGTCGTGACGTTGAGCAACAAAGCGCAACACCTCGGTTCTTGCGGCGTCGGCTAACAGGGGTTGCGTAAAGGTAAGCGGTGCGCTTGCCCTCCATTCTGAACCGTGTATTGCCGGTAAGTCCCCTTGGCTCATGCATCGCCCAATCGACACCCGAATACAAAACCAGCGGCCGGATTATCTGGTCACAAATCACTGTGTTCTTCGCTTTCCTGCTCCAAAGCACCGCTCAGAGCAGCCATTGAAGCCCTTGTGATGTAGACCGTTGCGAGGATCGAGGCAAGGATGCCGAAGACCAACAGAGCCCCTCCGGTGGTCGAGGTTTGAACTTCTTGAAGCGCACTTCGATTGAGAGCAAAACTTCCGAGCACATGGCCGTAATACGCATAAGCGATTGAATACACAATGCTTGTTGCATTTGAAAACATGAACACTCGGAACGAAACCGGACCAGCGGACATCATGTAGTTCAGCCATTCATCTGGAATCAATGGAGAAAGCCGAACTAAAATCGAGATTCGCATGGCATCACCTGCCAAGGCTTGTTCAATTCGTTTCATCTTCTCATCAGTCGAAATCGAGGCTTGAATGGTGTCTCGGAACAACCACCTTCCAATCAAAAACGCAACCATGCCTCCGATTAAAGAGGCTGCATAATTGACGAGGGTTGCAATCCAGAATGGAAAGATGGCCCCTGAAGCTACTTTGAGCAAGGGTGAAGGAATCAACAAGACGATGCCCAAGCCAACCGCCAATGCATAGAGAACCGGCCCCATAGGACCCACGTCCTCAAACCAGCCAATGATCGAAACAGCGTCTTGGAACAAAAGGTAACCGGCAAGCACACACGAAATCAAAATTACAACGCCAAACAAAGCACGCCAACGGTACAACAGAGGTTGATGTTCCCTCATCTGCTGGAGGTTGTCCTTTCCGTCAATCAATTGCATTTCTGCAGGCTTTGGCATTGAGGCGAGGGGTTTCATTCCTCTTCCTCCGCTGCAGGCAATGACTCAAGAACATCTTGGAGCATCTGGGCAGCGTCTTCCACCTGAGTCATGAGGGTGATGTCGGAAACGGCTCCCGGGCGTCCAAGGTTCCACATGAGATCAGAAACAAATTCTGTTGTTAACCGCGTTAATTTGAGGACTTCTGGATCAATTGGCGTCATCGTGCTTTCTTGATGAATCGTAATCAATTCAGGAGATTCATCGAGGATGCCATCCATCGCGTCTTCGACTTCTTGAGCGAGGCCTTGGGCTTGCGCCTCCAGAATGTCTTCCATTGAAGACTTGAATCCTTGGTTCATCGCCGCGAGGGGAGCGTTCGCTTTGCCTTTCCCAAGCGATTCGCTGCGTTTGATATCTGAGAAAGATGGTCCTTTTTGCCCACCATCTGCTTGGCCATCTGCTTCACCGACTAATTTGTTGAGTGCGAGACGGAGCATAGCAGACATTGTTGAGGGATCAAGTTCGTCGTTGACCTCAAGACCTTCTTCTCCCATTTGCCCAAGAATTTCATTGATGAATCCGCTGTCAATTTTCTCTGGTCCAACCAATCCTTTGAGCATGGGAAGCGCCCACTTGCTGTCGCCCATGGCCATGGATACATCGAATGTACCGCCGGTGCCACCCCCGGTGTTGACTTCGGCGGGAGGCGGAACGAATTGCTTGCGAGTGTGGCGGTGGAGTTGGTCAACAAGTGCAGACATGTCAATCGGCTTGCCCATCACTTCAGCAACACCTGCTTGGGCAGCGCCGACGAGGTACTCTTGACTTGTGTTTCTCGACAGAATGACAATGCGGCACTTGAACGCAAATTCGGGGTCAGACATGAGCCTTTGAGACGCATCAATCGCATCCCCGTTTTTCCATTCACTGTCAATCAGCACCACTTCCGGCATGATTGCTAAAGCAGTCCCTTCCGCTTGCCGGAGGGTACCTGCACGGGTGATTTCAAAACCTTCCCGTTCGAGGGTGTTTGCCAAAAGGCCCCTTCGTCCTTCATTCTCATCTGCGACGATTACCTTGGCCATGTTCTCCCCCCTTTCGTTTGCAGGGTGCACAGTTGAGTCTTGAACCTCACGCTTGATTCAACCCAAGCAACGCTGGTTCATCGAGAAGAAAAGAAACGCAACATCCGATCATTGGACGATTTCTTCTGGTAGAGCAGATTGCCACGCAAGAATGCCGCCATCAAGGTTGTAGAGTTTGGAGCCATCCATACCTGCTTGAATCAAGAGCATGGCAGCGATTTGGGAGCGCATGCCGCTCTTGCAATGCACAACAATGTCGTTGTCTGTTGGCAGTTGAGCGATCGAAGAAACCACCGAATCATGGGCCACCTGATGATCGCATGAAGCAACATGCCCTTGCTGGAACTCCATAAGCGAACGTACATCGAGGATAAATGGAGACCATCCATCCGTTCTTTTCGAAATAAAGTCGGCCATTGAAATGCTTTGGAACATTGTTCCCATGGTGGAGGTATCCCCCTCTTCAACTGTGCGCCTTGGATCGGCGACAATGCACCATTGTGGTTCTGCAAACATTTCAGAAACATCATTCAGCGATGAGATGGGATTGCGACCTTCATCTCGCCCAAAGGTGAGTTCATTGAACTTCATGGACTCAGCATCGTACAACAACAGTCGGCCAATTAAGGGGTCGCCAAAGCCGATTATCAGTTTCAATGCTTCATTGGCTTGAAGCGAGCCAATGACACCTGGTAAAACACCAAGCACGCCGCCTTCTGAACAGGAAGGGACACTTTCTGCGGGCGGAGCTGTTGAAAAAAGATCTCTGTAGCACGGACCTCCTTTGTAATTGAAGACGCTTACTTGGCCTTCAAAGCGATATATAGAACCGTACACCCAAGGTAAGCCCACCAGCGAACACGCATCGTCAACAAGGTAACGTGTCGGGAGATTATCGCACCCATCAACAACAATATCCCACCCTTGATTCAAAATCTCAAGTGCATTTGTAGGTGTAAATCGCGCATCATAAACAACAACATCCACATCATCATTGAGTTGATTGATCCGCCGTTTGGCAGAGTGAACTTTCTTTTCACTAAGATGGGCTGACGAATGAATCACTTGACGTTGAAGATTGGAAAGCGAAACGACATCGTCATCGACGATGCCAATCCGGCCGACACCCGCAGCAGCAAGATAGAGCAACACAGGGCTGCCAAGCCCGCCAGCACCGATGACTAATACGTTTGATTCTGCCAACTTTTTCTGGCCCTCCGGTCCAACACCAGGGAGCGCCAAATGGCGGGCATAGCGGTCTTCAGAGGCCATGAGAATCGCATCAAAAGCCTTGTGTCATTAACAGACCAATAAACAGAGCAATACCCACGAAACCGACGGCCATTAATCCTGTGATAATTCCAGAAATGACCTGGGCTGCCCGTGCAATTCCATGGTCTGAATGACCGGGATGCATTGATGTGGTTTTCAAAGAACTGTTGGCCATAAGAAGGGAAATCGGGGCGAGGAAAAATGGAAGGAAAAACAAGAACCCCCCTACGAGGGATAAGAGCGAGATGACGAGGGCGGCTGTTGCACTGGTCGATGGTTGTTGCATCACTATCTGCTG
>JAQXFM010000114.1 GCA_029250305.1 Candidatus Poseidoniaceae archaeon
ATGTTGTCGTTGCATTGAATGGTTCCGACGGTCCAGTTGGCGCTTCGCTCTGCGTTGCAAACGGGTTGCTCTGCTGCCCGAGCGTTGATCTCAAGCGCTTGAGCGTGGACAAGCGATACAAGCATCAGGGTGGCCAACAGCAGCGCTTTGCGTTGTGTGGCCATGGTTTGGTGTCATGGTCAATCTCATATCAATCCCACGCTGGTCAATGGTTGGTGGTTCGAGGCTCGATGATGCGAACGCTGTTCATTGTTCGGAGCGGTTGGCGATTTCAATGGCGGCAAGGAGCGTTGCAACTGCCTCGCTTTGACCTTCTTGGCCCGGGAAGACTTGCACCTTGGTTTGCCCTTTGACGGTGGGTCCGTTTCCGGGGGGTGCAAGATGTGCCTCGCCGTTGATCAGTGCGTTGAAATCAAGCCTGAAGTGGATGGTGTTGGCCTCATCGAGTCGCTGATCGATTTCATCAATGATGGTCTGGAGGTTGGCAGCACCCACTCGAGCCAGCGCTTTCAGTGCGGGCCCCTTGCGCGACGTTTTTGCCTCAATTATGTGGATTTCAGACCCGTGGTAGGAAGTGGTTCGTTCAATCTCGACCGCTTCCACATCGCCGATGAGCCATGCAAGGGCATCGGCGACGACCGTTTCATCAGCAAGGCCACTTGCAGTGGCTCGCCATGTGATGTGGTGAAGGCTCATGGTTGAGGCTCGGGTGCGAAGTATTTGATGGTTGATGGCGAGGGTTCATCGCATCCCCGATTCAGGCCTGCACTGCATCTCGCTCGATCACCCAATCATACATCGATTGGATGGTTGGTGCCAGATTTTGCGCATCTTGAGTGAGTTCGTATTCAACGGAAACAGGAACGGTGCTGTGGACGACCCTTGTTACCAAGCCGTTGGTTTCTAACTCTGCCAGCCTTCGAGTAACGGTGGTTGAGGAGGAATCAACCCGCTGTTTAATTTCGGTAAACCTCATCGCTCGTTGCTTTGTGTTGAGAATGAACAGGATGTGCAGCAACTTGGACTTTCCAAGGAGGCTGATGAGGTCGTCAACGCGGCTAAAAACGGGGTCGCAGGTTTCGGTCATTGATTCACCAAATCCTAAGCCCGTCAAAGGTGTATATATCGTGATTGGCGCCATGTTTGCAGGATGGTGCACCTCGCATCGATGAATTTTATCGGTTGGGCCTCATCAAAGCCGGAGAAGAATTGATAATTCGTTCCTCTAAGTTCGTCAATACGGCACCGTTTTCGGTGCATCGATGGCAAGCTGATTGTGATGGCACTCAATGGAGAAACTCAATTTGGAATGGGAATGGCGGCTCTTGGAGCGTTCTTGATTATTTGCGGTGGGCTATGGGCAAGCACAGCATTCAGTGATCTCGATGACTCATTGGAATCTGCAGATTACAGTCAGAGCACCGGGATTTCATCCGATGGCGGGAGTTTCGGAATTTTCCCCTGCCTCGGTGGGCTCACCATGCTCACGATTGGAACCTACACGCTTTTTGCTTCCCTTATTCCAATCATTGCTGGGGGCGTCAAAGGCGTGAGTTTGCAGGATGCAAAGCATGCTCGTAAGGTCGACACGAATGTTTTGTTAGAGTGCCCGCACTGTTCGACTGAAATTCAACTTCCTGCTGATGCAAGTGGACTTTTTGCATGTCCGGATTGTGAACAGGAATTTGAGTGGAATTAACGCCTCAATCAGCGAAACACCTGGTGACATCATCGGCTGTGATGGGCCCTTCGCCTCGTTCAAGAATCGCCTTTGTTTCGTGATCCACCACAAACCAGTGCAATGTGTCTTCGTTTGGAATCTGCAAACTGCGTCGAAACATGTCTTTGTCGAGGTAGACTGTGATGGTTCTTGAGCGAATGACGGGATCCTTGAAGGCCGCCCTCATGATTCCGTCAAGACGCATTTGTCGGAATTTGGAAGAGGTGCGAATGACCGGCATCTCAAGCACGTGGTGGCTTTGGTCAACGCCGGCTGCTTGCAAGGCTGCCATCGACTGGTTGACCAGAGGCTGGTGCCATTGTTGAAAGGCAGTGATGATGACTACATTCTTGCCTGTGAAATCATCTGGGACCGTTTTTGTTTCCTTGTGTAGGTTCCTACCAGTAACGGAAGGAAAGACGGTTGGCATGGCTGTTTGGCAGCGTTTTTTGCTCTTAACCGTTCGTACAGAACCGCTGATGTCAAGGTCGCTGGAATTTTATAGACTGAGTGAGAGCAACACCCGATGCAGCATAGCAAGCCGCTCCTGCTCCTGGTGCTGCTCATGTGTGCACCGTTGGCTGGATGCTTGGAATCATCAGACGGCGAATCGGTGTTTGACTTGGTGGTTGAGCATGCGACCGACAAGGGCATGATCGTCGAAACATACGACGACGGGAACCTCGTTTCGCTCGACCCAGTGGTGATTGTTTTCGATTTTTCACGAACCACTTCCTCTTCAGCGCTCACGACTTTTGGCCTCGCTTTGGAAGGTGAAGAGCCGCTGACATTGGATGCCAGTGAAGGGTCGAGCATCGCCTATTCATTCGACGAACATGGCGTGCACAATGTCTCCGTGTTCGCCATTGACGCAACCGGTGCAACGCAAAACCAAACGGTTCCTATCACGGTGGATTTGCGCATTGAATGGTCTGAAGATGGCACGAACGATCCAATGCCGTTGCCGTTCAATCCCACGCCAAACAACGGCGGGGTCCATCCACTGATCATCGAAGTCAATTCGACGGTTGAAAACCCAAGCCTGATTGACGGCATTGGTGGCGGTGGACAAACGGTGCAATTTTCATGGAACATTGTCGACGAACTTGACGACACCTGCCAAAGCAAGAGCGGGCAGGCGGAAGACGGAAGCGACGATACTTGGAACACCGTCCACTTCAACACATACCTCTTGCACGAATTGAGAATCGTTCCAGAAGATGGTCAAGATTTCTTGAACATTCAGCAGTCCGTGACCATTCTTTACAACAGTGATTGAGGCTATTTCTGCATTCTCGCTGGCGTTTCAAAGACGGCTGCGATGGATGGAAGTTGTGCGCTCAGCCCTTTGGTTTGGGTAGGCCCCTGCCCTGTTGTCCAAGGGGGTTCTTGAAATAGGGGAGGTTTGTCGCAGGCTTGCAAGTGGGGTAGCCCCCGCAATACACACCCCCCAAGAGATGAT
>JAQXFM010000133.1 GCA_029250305.1 Candidatus Poseidoniaceae archaeon
CATCCGGATTCTACTTCTTCTGGAGAAGAGAACACGCATACGTCGCCCTCATAACCTTCTAAGTTGTCACCGTAACCATCGCCATCTGTATCGCGATATTGTGAGGGGATGAATGGGAAATCATCGACCTGTGAGGCTCCGTAGGTTTGGTTGTCACCCCAGCCGTCTTCATCGGTGTCAAGCCACTGCGTAGGATTATCTGGGAAGTCGTCAACGAGGTTTGCGCCTTCGCTTTGGTTGTCACCCCAGCCATCAAAATCACGATCGCGCCACTGTGTTTCTTCGAACGGGAACGCATCCGAACCGTTGACGACGGTCCAGTTGACATCGCCATCAGAATAGGTATCCCCGTCAGAATCAGTGCAGCCATAACGGTCGCCAAATGAACTTCCAGTGATGAACGGGCAAGCATCCGGTGTTGTGGCATTGAAGAGGTAGGAGCCAATGCCCCAGCCAAGCCGAGAGGTGTTCCAACCTTCATCATCCCAGTTGTCGCCATAGCCATCAGAATCTGTATCATTCCATTGGGTTGCATCGATTGGGAAGGCATCACCTGTGCCAACGGGGTGGGCGAACCAAGCCGTCACGCCATCAAGACCACCTGGGTCCTCATCCGAGTAGCCGTCGCCATCGGAATCAAGGCATCCAAAACGGTCCAATGAGGAGTAGCCTCGGCGGTAGGGGCAATGGTCGCCCTGGTAGCCATCAAGGTTGTCGCCGTAATTGTCGTTGTCGCTGTCAAGCCACTGCGTCGGTTCAAGGAAAAAGGCATCAGCGCCGTTTTGTGGCAACCATCCGGCTTCGGGATCTGACCAACCATCGCTGTCTGTGTCAGGGCATCCTTTCCGGTCATTGGAAGAAGAGCCTACCACATCGTCGCAATCATCGTCGATGTCAACGAAGCCGTCTTCATCGCTGTCCCGGTTGGTCTTGTCAATCGAAGGCGTGATTGTGTAATCGAACCCATCGTTGCACCATGAGTCGTCTGCTTTGACCTTGAAGTAAACGAAACTTTGTGCCCCAACGGTGGTCGAGAGGGTTTTCGAAGCAGCATTGTCGTCGACGTAGGAGTCCACAATGGCCCCACCCTGAGCGTTTAGCAAGGAAACCCGTCCTTGCCAACCATCGCCTGGACACCACCATGCGGGACCGTTCATGGTCCCAGAAAAGGAAATCTGAACAATGTCGCCTTTCTTTGCTTCAATCTTCCAAAAATCGGACTGATCATTTCCCGCATCGCAATCTGGGTCGCAAACATAACCGCTGGATGTGACACCATCTGTCAGAGGCGTAGCGCTCTGAAGATCGTTGTCAGCGACAGCAGGTGGAATCGTGCAAAGCAGCAAGGCCGCGAGCCATAGGGCCAACACACGCCTCGCGAGCATGGTTGTCCAAGAGGTGGTGTGCCTATGAACACTACCCGTCGCCGTTGACAGGTAGTGATTGCGAAAGTACCGGTTCAAGATTGTGGCCGAGCAGCCAAAATAAGTTCTTCAGATGAGAAAAACGGCATGGTCACGGAGGACTCAGATGTGGACTGTTGAACGCTGTGTGTTGGAGCAAGATCACCTCGAACGAATTTGATGTACCGCTGTTCTTCGTTCTCCTCAAACGGATGAAGTCCCACGTTCTCTTGATAGGCGATTCCATACCATGTCCCATCAGGCGACATGACGGTTTCAAAGAAATCGTGAAGGGCGTGCGTATCACCGCTGCTTTCCTCATATTCGGTGACGGTGTGAAGTGGGGTTGGGTCAACAACTCTGAAGTCCCAGACATCACCCTCCATCGGGTGGTGGAGCGCACCTGCATAGAGGTGCCAATCCTTGCCGGCAACATACCCATCTTCCGAGCCATCTTGGTCGAAGTCAAGGCCATAAAAAGCCACACTGACCACTTGGTCTTCAGTGATTGAGACGAAAGGATACATGTTGATGCCTCGATCAAACGCTGTGGCGTTCCAGCTTGCCCAGTTGGTTCCGTTATCATAAGAAACTGCGATTCTCATCACCCAAGAACCGGTGTTACCATTTGGACAATCAGCCCATGCGACCACCACCATGCCACCTTCGTTGTTGTTGACAACGGGGTAGCCTTCGGGGCAGTTGCCTTCGCGTGGCCCAACTTCAACAGGGGGAGCCCACGTGCCTTCGCCGGGACCTGGGCCTGTCCCTCGGCCATACTCAGAGCTGATGCGAATCTGAACGACACCGGAATTGGAATCTGCGTCTTCTTGCGCTACGAAGACGTAAGGGCCATCGTTTTGAGCAGAGATTGTCGACCAACCGCCGGGCATTGCATAGCATTGAGAATAGGGTGCTCGGCCAGT
>JAQXFM010000145.1 GCA_029250305.1 Candidatus Poseidoniaceae archaeon
GAACCGCTAAGTTTGACCTTAACCATCCCGAAAGTCACCTTCAAATTGCAACTCGATGGCGAATGGGGCCGCGTGTTTGGCGGCGATATAGACGGCTTGCAAGTTAGTTTGATTTCCGATACGATGCGCTCGACCTTTGTTCAACCGATGGCCATGTTAATGCAGAGCATCACAGGCATGCTCACAAATGGCATCGTTGGTTGGGACGGCGTTACGCTTCCAAATGGGGGCGACTCAACAGATACGCTCTCCTATGACCTCGACTTCAACAGCACCCTCGTTCCTGAATTTGAATTGCCTCTGAATGGGCCGCTTACCCTCCTCATGCCTCCGGGGATCACATTGGAGAACCTCGAGTCGTCTCAAGGCAACATTGTGGTTCGAACCGTCGATGGTCGCCAGGAAATAACCTACACCCTTCCTGCAGGTGATGTTGATGACACGGTCTCCTTCCAACTTCATTTCTCGTGGATGTACTTCTTTGTCCAATTCTGGAAGTACCCTGCCATCCTCGTCATTCTTCTCTTGCTCTTTGTCCGCCGTCGTCGAAGAAAACGAAAGAAGAAGCGAGCACGAAAGGCGGCAGCGAATGCTGCTAAACCGCAAATCGGCAACGATGAATTCGCTGACCTTTCTGGTTTCACAAGCACCGCTCTTCATGGCGAGTTAGATGAACTGAGGGATTTCAACAATGATGCTCCACCGCTCATGCCCCCAATGGATTCCCCCATGGAAACAACGGTGCCGTCGTTTGATGACACCCTTCTCCAAGACCTTGGTGACGATCGCTTTGATTGATCAGTTGTGCAGTGCATCATAGATGCGTTGCGCAAGCGCTGGGCCGATGCCGGGCACGGTCGTGAGGTTGTCAGCTGAAGCATGCTGAATGCCTTGCCGGCCGCCAAAATGCCGTAATAAGTTCTGCATTTTTTTTGCACCAAGCCCCTCAACTCCCTGGAGCGGATCTGCCATTCTGCTTTTGCCTCGACGTTTTCGGTGATAGGTGTTGACAAATCGATGTGCTTCATCACGGGCGTGGACCATGACCCGTCCCTTTCGGTCAAGTACGATTGGCTCGTGACCATTTCTGTAAATCGTTTCTTCACGCTTGGCCAGCGCCGCAAGGCCAAAGTCGCCAAGCACACCGTGTTCCTCAAGGAGCGCCGAGATGGTTGAGAGATGTGTTTCACCTCCATCGATTAACAACAGGTCAGGCCATGTATCTTGGCGCTTTAGCCAGCGTTCAACAACTTCCCTCATCATTCGTAGATCATCCATTGCGTCGGTCTTGACAATGTATGTTCGGTACTCTTTCTTGGCTGGTCGGCCATTGCGGAGCGTCACACTTGCACCCACCCGTTCATCTCCAAGCAATTGCGCCATGTCGAAGCAAACGATGTGGTTCAGTTGTTCCATGCCCAAGACCGCAGCCCCTTCGTTCGCAGCCCGCTGTTCAAGCGAGCCGCTCGTTGCGTTGGCCAATCGCGTCATTTGAATGTCTGCGTTTTGACGAGCAAGGGTCAACAAAGTCACCAAATCGCCTCTCAGCGGGGTTCTGACCTCGACCTTTGCTTCCCGTCGGCTGCAAAGCCATTCCTCAACACCGTCCAAGAGCGGTGTAGGTGTGAGCAGCAAGCGGGGTGGGCGGCGGTTGGCATAATGCTCGGCAACGAAATTTGCCACGGTTTCACCCAAATCGCCACGGTGGACCATTGGCCACACTTCTTGCCCCTTCACGACCCCTTGATCGGCATGCATGATCACAA
>JAQXFM010000303.1 GCA_029250305.1 Candidatus Poseidoniaceae archaeon
ATCGAGCCCCCGATGACCAAGAAAGAGCAAGAGCAGCGCGACGAAATCCTTGACATCTTCATTCGCTCCCTTACGGCAAACATCGAAGAAATCGATGCCAACCCCGAGGCCTACATCCGTACAGCGATGGACAAGGTCATCAAGGCATACGGAATGAAAATCAACAAGAAATCGAAGTCGAAGATTTTCTATTACCTGCGCCGTGACTTAATTGGCTACGGTGAGATGGACGTGCTGATGAACGACATCAATGTCGAAGATATTTCACTCGACGGAACAAACGTTCCAATTTTCGCATACCACCGGAAGTTCGAATCCGTGGAGACCACCTGTGTGTGGAAAACCGATCACGAACTCGAATCCTACGTCATTAAATTGGCACAGCGATGTGGCAAGCACATTTCAGTCGCATCTCCTTTGCTTGATGCAACGCTGATGGATGGTTCTCGAATTGTCATGAAGCTGGGCCGAGAAGTCTCGACGAGAGGTTCAGCATTCTGTATCCGACGGTTCAAGGACGATCCGTTTTCACCAGCCGACATCGTTGCGTTCCGAACCATGTCCTCACTCATGGTCGCCTACCTGTGGATTGCATTCCAGAATGAGGTCCCAATGCTCTTCGTCGGTGGTACTGCATCCGGTAAGACAACCACCCTCAACGCAATGTGCATCTTCATTCCATGGCAGATGAAAATTGTATCAATCGAATCCACCCGTGAAGTCAACATCCCTCAACCAAACTGGGTCCCAGGTTTGACTCGGCAAGGGTTTGGTGGTGAATCCACAGACGGTGTGATCGGTGAGTTCGAGTTGCTCAAAGCAGCGCTTCGTGAACGACCAGAATACATCATCGTGGGTGAAATCCGTGGTGCAGAAGCCTATGTTCTGTTCCAAGCAATGGCGACAGGTCACTGTGCGTACTCCACGGTCCACGCCGATTCGGTTGCATCGCTTGTTCACCGACTTGAAAACAAACCAATTGACATCCCGCGTGTTCTTCTCCCAGCACTGGAAGCATGTGCAATTCAGATTCAAACCCGTATTAACGGCAAGCGTGTCCGAAGAACCAAGCAACTTGTGGAAATTGTTGGCATTGACCCGAACTCATTGGAAATTATCACCAACGAAGTGTTCCGGTGGGATGTTACATCCGATGATTTCATCTTCAGCGGCAAATCCTACGTATTGGAGAAAATCATGGTCAAGATCAACTATTCACAAGATGACATGCGCCGTGAACTGCGAACACGAAAGCGCGTCCTTGAGTGGATGGTGCTGAACGACATTCGAAAAGCAGACCAAGTGTCTCAAATCGTCACAGAATATTATGTGCGACCAAACGAAATCCTCGCCCGAGTCGATGGATTGCGTTGAACTGAGGAGTGAGCATCGATGGACCTAACGGCATGGCAAAGGATTTGCAACAGAATCCTAGGACGTGTCGTTAAGAACAGAGCGAGGGCGGACAAAGAACTGTCTGACAACCTCGTCAAAGGCTCCATGAAAATGATGCCAGAGGTCTACCTCGCAACGGCCATCATGACGACCATCGCCATCACATTGGTCTGCTGGGGCTTTGTCTCCCTGTTCTTCATTCCAGACATTGGCATCATTGCCTACTGGGAATCGATGCAAGATCCCGCAACCTTGGATTATTGTTTCGAGTGGGAGTATTGGAACCAAGACCTCGTCGATCCAACGAAACCAGGAAATGGTTGCGATGAATTTGCCTACCAAGTCTTCCCACCCGCTGCCAAGGCAATCATTGTCGCCCTTGGTGGCTTCATCATCCCCTTTGTGGCGTTCAAGTACAACAAAGGTGGCGCAAAGCGAGAAGCGGACCGCCGTGGTGCAATGATTGAGAAGTACCTCCCATACGCTGCATCCTACACCGCCGCCATGTCCGCAGCAAACGCAACACCCTCCAAGATTTTCAGATCGCTGGCCATGAATAAGGAGATTTACGGCGATGTTGCAGACGACGCGGCGCTTGTCTATCGTGATGTTACTTTGCTCGGGTATGACCTGATTACAGCGATGAAAATGAGTGTTGACCGTGCTGCATCTGTGTGGTTGACTGAATTTTTCCAAGGCATGGTTGGAACCCTAACGGCTGGAGGGCAGCTCAAGTTGTTCTTCCTCAACCGGGCTGAACACTACATGAGAGAAAACCGAACACGATTGCAAATGTTCCTTGAATCGATTGCACTGCTTGCAGAGTCATACATTGTGGTGGCGGTTGCTATGCCACTGTTCTTGATTGTCATGCTCGTCATTATGTTCTGGGTTTCAGGTTCTGGAGCGCAAATGTCTGAAGGCATGCTCTACGGAATCGTTCTCGGATTCGTTCCAATGATCCACATCGCCTACGCAATTTTAGTGTGGACGAGCAGCAAGGAACAAGACATGTGAGGAGGTGAAATAATTGGCACGCAAAAAGAAGAACAAGATTGTTGTCGAGTTGGATCTCCCTAAGGACGACTCCACGTTG